>CAYXSB010000007.1:0-18668 GCA_964466865.1 uncultured Candidatus Saccharibacteria bacterium | reverse complement strand
CGTTGACCCGGTTCTACGATGCCACCACTGGCAAATTTGATATTGAAAAATATCGTCACGCTATTCGTTTAGTCACCATGGTCCTGGAAATTTCAGTATTGATGTCAGAATTGCCCAGCAAAGTTCTCGCCGAAAAGACTTATCAATACCGCACCTTGGGCTTGGGATACGCTGACTTGGGTACCTTATTAATGATGCAGGGGATTCCCTATGACAGCGAAGAAGGTTACGCCGTCACCGGCGCTTTGACAGCAATTCTTACTGGAGAATCCTACGCTACCTCAGCTGAGATGGCTAAGGCCGTGGGCACCTTTAGTCGTTACAGCGCTAACAAGAAAGGCATGTTGCGCGTCATCCGTAATCATCGCCGCGCTGCCTACAATGCCAGCGCTGACAACTACGAAGACTTGAGCGTATCACCAATGGGCATTAATCCTAAATACGCACCTAGCGATTTGCTGAAATCTGCCAAAGAAGCCTGGGACTATGCGCTGATGTTAGGAGAAAAATACGGTTATCGTAATGCTCAGGCTACATGTATCGCACCTACCGGTACCATCGGTTTAGTCATGGATGCGCAGACTACCGGTATCGAACCTGACTTTGCTTTGATAAAGTTCAAAAAGCTAGTCGGAGGTGGATACTTTAAGCTAGTAAACAACTCTGTAGAGCCAGCTCTAAGACGCTTAGGCTACTCTGAGACTCAAATCACTGACGTCATTACTTATGCTGTCGGTGCTCAGACATTGGTCGGCGCTCCTCACATCAATGCGGAATCACTTACCGCAAAAGGCTTCACTGCTAAAGAATTGGCTGCAATCGATGCAGTGCTACCCAGCATGTTTGAATTGAAATATGCGTTCACTAAGTGGACGCTCGGCGAAGACTTCTGCCGCAATGTGCTGCAGCTAACTGATGCGCAGCTTAACGATTCCAGCATGAACTTGCTGAAAGTATTAGGTTTCACCGATCAACAGATTACTGAAGCCGAGGATTACATTGCTGGTCGTATGACTTTGGAAGGTGCACCGCATTTACGCCAAGAGCACTATTCTGTGTTCGACTGCGCCAACCGCTGCGGCAAGTACGGCAAACGCTACATCCATTACCGTGGACACTTGAAGCAGATGGCTGCCGCGCAACCATTCATTTCTGGCGCTATCAGCAAGACCATTAACCTTCCTGAAGAAGCCTCATTGGAAGACATTGATAACGCTTATATGGAAAGTTGGGATTTGATGTTGAAAGCTACAGCTTTGTATCGTGATGGCTCTAAGCTCAGCCAGCCACTCAGCACTGGTTCCGCCGACGATGCATTGGCGAAACTGTTCATGTTTGATGATGCCGAATCCATCGACGAACAAGTTACCCCGCAACAGTTGCAGATCGAAACTGTAAAACACGCCGATCGTCCAATCCGTCACAAGATGCCCGATGAACGCCACAGTATCACTCACAAGTTTGATATCGGCGGACACAAAGGCTACTTAACCGTAGGCTTGTATGAAGACGGCAAGCCAGGAGAAATCTTTATCTCCATGCAAAAAGAGGGAAGTACCTTACGCGGAGTGATGGATGCCCTCGCCGTATCTCTGTCCTGGAACTTGCAATACGGAGTGCCGCTAGAAGAATTAGTCCGCAAGTTTACACACGTACGCTTTGAACCATCGGGCATGACTTCCAACCGCGAGATTCCGATTGCGAAGTCTATGGTCGACTATATCGCGCGCTACTTGGCTGTAAAGTTCTTAGACGCTGAGACTGCTAAGAAGTACCACAACACAGACTTGGTGGATTACTCGTACGCTAAGGGTTCAAATTCCCGTATATTTATCCCCGTGATTAATGGTCAGGGATACACTGAAGTTCATAAACAACTGAACAATGGTGATGCCTCGTTTGTGGCAGCTACCCATGTAGATGCCGAGATCGTCGATCCACAGCCATTGCAAGTAATGGCTCAAGCCAGCAACATTACCAGCACTCTAAATGTAGAACTGGATAATCATGAGCCTACGCCGGTAAAAATGGATTTGGGTGAGAAAGAAGCAGCCTTAGCAAAGTTGGCAAAGCAACAGCAGAACATGGCCTTGAAGAAGAATAATGAGGACGCAGAAATCTGTCGCACTTGTGGATCTTCTATGGTCAGACAAGGCAGCTGTTACTACTGCACCTGCTGCGGCTATACTTGTGGTTGTGCGTAATCGCTACAATTGTTTAATGGGGCGGGCCTTTGGCCCGCCCCTTTGTGGATCTGAAAACTGCTAGTTAGGATGCACCGACAACCCAATTCCCACAGGAATGAAGGGTAGTGGTTCGTCGGTGATGAGGATAGCGAAACCTTTGCGGCGGAGACGCTTGAACCGCAGGTGGTCAGTGAGGGCTGCGAAACAAAACTCCATGATTCCTGCATCGAAAGGTATCTCGCCCTCTTGCCACACATGTTCCTCGTAATCCAGGCCGTCGCCTTTAACAATTAGATGCAAACCGTCGTCAGTCCCTGGGCAGTCGCGGACTTCGACCTGTAGTTCTTTCAGGCCCGTGGCCTTTAACAGTTCGCGTCGCAATCGTGCCGCCCGATTCTCAAAGTAGGCTCTAACTTCTGCATCTACCATCGAAACCTCCTAGCTAATTTTCAAGTACCCATTGGCTGTGAATGATATCATAAACCCGATTTTGTTGTATAATTGATATATCGCAGCCAGCATGGAGGTTACGTTGAAAATTACAGGTGCAGATTACGATAAGACTGGGAGATTGGTTTTGATCAAGGGTATCGTCGGTGAAGTGGACAATGAGCTGGTAGTGTACGAACCTATCAGTGAATACCACGGTTATCTGCAATGGTCTGTGCCGGTCTGGCGCGCCGTTCGCAACGAACTGATCGAAAGGGACAAAGTTAGAGCAATCCCGATCTATTCGCCGTATGACCTCAAGAACTTCTTCTGCTGAGCCACAATAAAGCCGCCCTCCTACACTAAAGTTTCAGAGGGCGGCTTATCAATTCTATTTGAGTTTAAGCTTCGTTCACCACTTGCATTCCCAATTCCGCAATTCTTTGCTCTACAGCTAGTTGCAGAGCCGCAAACGCTGCCTCATATTCTGCATCTTGCATTCTGTCTGTATCTCCCCAGCCTTCATACTTGTGATCATTTACCAAAATCAACATCGTCGATGGCTCCATTGCCGCAACGTTCAGCGCAATTCTTGCCAACACGTCGACGTCGGAAAGTTCCTCGAGCTCATCGGGGTGAGCCATCATGCCGTAGTGTGCAAGATTATATTTTTCGCTCATGCTGCGAAACAATTGGAATAAGTAGGCGGCTTCCAGAGTGGAAACGCGTTCAGGAGACTGATCAGCAACAACAGTATCAGAAAAAGTTTGGGTCATGTGCTTGGGCTTAATAGTTAAATAATTTTAGCGTATTAAACCACGTTACGAAAGCAGTTTACGTAACAATTATTGCACTAGTTTCGGGCGCATTTTCTCTACTCGTTTGTGTTCTTTGGCAACCTCGACAATCGCGATTTGAGCGATCGCAATTACCGGTACAATTACGAACGCACCGATCGGACCGGCAACTTCAAATGCAGCAATTATGCCCAACATTGTTAGAATTGGATCGATGCCTACCGCTCGTTTCATTAAGATAGGGACAATGAAGTTTGCTTCCAAAGTCTGAGCAGCGGTAAATGCAATTACTACATAAACTACGGTCGGCAATCCTGACGTTCCTAGCGCTAAGGCCACGGCAAATAACAACGTAATAATTGGTCCCAGATTTGGCAGCGCCTCCAACAGGCCTGCAAAAATGGCGATCGGTAAAGCATACTGGCTTAACGTATAGTTAGGATCAAATATTCCTGGGATCAGCACAATAAAGTAAATCAGCACGCCAATCAGGATCATGAGCAATACTTGTCCGATTAACCACGCACCTAAGCTAGACTGAACTTTGCGTAGTAAGTATCGCGCCGACACGCTGATATCGTCAGGCAACAATCCCAGAATTCCTTCGTAGACGTTGTCCTTGCGTTGCAACATAAACACCGACACCATCACTACCGTAAATACTTGAATGAACAGAGTAGCCACGCTACCAAATGTGCCCAAAGCTTGTGACACAATGTCCAAGAAACTTTGGTTGCTCACAATGCCGCTCTTAAGGGCGTCATTCACAAACTGGCTTAATTCTGTCTGAATGCTTTGTAGTGGCAAAATGCCAGCCACTATCGGAGCATTGATCTGCAGAAACTCCACCACTCGGGTGTAAATTTCCGGCAAGGCATTGATCAAGTGTACAGCTTGGCTGATGAACTGATTGGCAGTGATCACCAGCAATCCCACTACTATCACCAACGCGCTCAGATAGATAATTACGATACTGACCATGCGGGGAATTTTGCGAGCTTCCAGTGCATCTACCAAAGGACGCAAGCCGGCATTGAGGATGAAGGCAATAAACAGCATGATCAACACGCTGCGGATTTCCCAGCCCAAAGTCACCAACAGGAATATTCCCAAGGCATAGATGAGAATTTTAGGATCTAATTCTATTTTGTAGTAATTCTTCATTATTTAGTGCTTTCTGTTCTAACATAAACTTCTCGGATCGACTTAGCATTGCGCGCGAGGTTGCGGGCGAGCCGGTTACGAATCCACAGATACAAACGCATGGGGTAATAAGTCAAACTCCAGCTGAGTTCCCGAATGTTCTTGGCGTACGTTAGAGGATACCAGAAATATCCCAGCTCGTGCCAGAATGAACGGGATTTAGTTTGAGGCTGGATAATTTCATACTTCCATAGCTGTTCGAATCCCACCAAGCTACGAAACTTTTGTTTAAAGAAATCGCTCCAATTGCCAGGATACTTTACTTCGACTTGCGCTTCCGGCGCATAGCCAATTTCATAGCCGCGATTGAAAATATCGTATGACAAATATGCATCATCGAGAAATAAATCCAACGGGAATTTAAATCCTAAATTTCTTACGGCCATGATGTAACCGCTCATGGGGAAGAATTTACCATTCGCCCGCTTATCGCGGTCGCGACGCATTTGATCCACAGCATCTGCTTGCAGATGTGCCAGGTAACCTTGAAATGTGGTCCGGGAATTTTGCGCCACAGGACGACCGCTGACACCACCGAGTTCGGGATCGGCCTGCAATTTATCGACCAGAGCCTTTACAGCTCCCGGCTGGAAAAATACTTCACCGTCAGTCAGCACTAAGATGTCGCCTTTAGCTTCACGAAACAGTATGTTCAATGCTTGCGGCTTGCCTTTGCTTTCGTCTTGGAAATACCGAAATTTGTCCTGAATTCCCAGCTCGGCAACTTTTGCTGCTGCTGCTGCTTTGGTTTCCACATCCGGCGTTACCACCAGCAATTCAAATTCTCCAGTATATCCAGAGTATTGGGAATTTATGAGGCACTCAATGGCCTTGCCGATAGTACCAGGCTCTTTCCAGGCAGTCAGTAAAAAGGAAATCATGATGTCATTCGTTTACGCAATATTAATTCCGCGAGCAGATCCACTGCGACAGGCACAGCCGGAACTATGGCCTCCAGCCAGGGGTTGCCGATGTTTAAGGCCAACATCAATAATAATCCCGCTGCATAAGTTACTGCCAGAATAATTAACCGACGAGAAATGCTGTCGTACCAGCCAGTTGCGCGTTCCAGACGCTTCATGCGTAAGTGCATCTCGGTGAGGTCCGTATCCTGTTTGTGGTATTTATCTGTGATTTCGCTCATGGGTTTTTGCTATTATACCAGTAATAAAACTGATACACAGTCCATGTCACTACTTAAAAGTTTACTGGCACCAGTCCAGGCAAGAATTCTAACCAAACATTTGTGTCCAGCCTGTACCCGGAACTTGGATAAAATGAAGCAGCGTGAACCGCTAACGACAGAAACCGAATTGGTCACATGTGAATGTGGTCGCCAATACATTTATAACCGCCCTCATCGCCGGTATCGCCGCGCGCTGAATGAAGAAGTGCGCTCACTCTATCCCAATCGCTAGGCTTCCACAGTCTGTTTGTGCACCCGCACCAAATACATTAGCCACTTTGTGCGTTCGCTGACTGGGCGATACTCAAACCGCACCACTTCCATACCAGCCGCAGCTAGTTCCGCGCGAAATTCTGCGTCTTCGTAATACACAAATAACCTCTGACCACGGTCATCTACTTCGATGTCGTCTTTGTCGCCTTGCTTGATCGCAATAAATCCATAACCGCCGTCTTTAACTACGTACGCAATTCTCGTCAGTGCTTCTTGGATTCTGTCCCGCATCACATGCAGCAGAGTAGCCGCCGTCCAGAAGCCATCAAATTCATTTTCGGGAAAATCTAATTCGTATACGCTTTGTAGTAGAAACAGTAAGTCTGGATAGCGTTGACGGGCGAATTCCAGCAGTCCTTCGGAAATATCCGTGCCTACATAGTCGTATCCAGCCTCATGCAAAAATCCTGCATCCCGTCCGCTCCCTGATCCCACTTCCAGCATTCGCCCTTCCGGTAGCAATTTCAGTAGGTCTGCCAACATGCCACCCCAGAAATATTCTCCATCAGGAACATTGTGCCCAGGTGCACCAGCCCAGTCGGCAGCATTCGCATTATAAAAATCTACTGTAGTTTGCTCTATAGGTTTGAGCGCCATTGGTGGAAGTTAATTTGCTGAATTATAGCAGCGCTTGGTTACAGGATATCTGGGTGATATAATCCATGGACCTGTACCAAGGAGGGATTATGACGTTCTCAAGTAGTATTACTGTCAGCTCAGACACAGTATCGTGGGGTCGTGTGGTGATCACACGCAACCCTCTAAGCGGAATATATACGCTGGAAGCATATAGCCACAGCACTCCGACGTATGCGTCTAACTTGACTGGCGCTGTCGACCAGCTGCGAGAAATGCCCACGCTGCTCCAGCTTGGATACAAGCAGCACCAGCAGGTGCAGGTGGAGCTTGCCGCCGGACCAGGAACCACGGTCCAGTTGACAATCCTCGCTTGCTACTACCGCAGTGAAGAAAGTGATCCGCGCTTGCTGGTAGACAGGTTCATGTACAAGCATCAGGCTAAGCCTATTGATGGCGAGGTCCAGCACTTGTACCAGCTGGCAGTGGCAGTCACTCCCAAGACCCAGGTTGAAGAGCAGTAGTGCTCACCGGCTCCTGTCATCAGGAGCCGGATTTGTTTCAATTTGCGCAAACCGCTAGTACAAGCGATAATTTCCCTATGGCTAAGTCCATTCTTGCTACAAAATCATCCACCATGCAGGCCGCGGTAAAATCCGCGCCGCTGTTGCCTGGCTGTTACATTTACCGCGATGGTAAGAATAAAATTCTCTACATTGGCAAAGCCAAAATCTTGCGCAATCGCGTCAAAAGTTACTTCAATAATTACACCCGAGTCGAGGAGAAAATCCGCCAGATGATCGACCGGGCCCAAAGCATCGAATTCATTGTCGTGGACTCGGAAATTGAAGCTTTGATTCTGGAAAGTAATCTCATCAAGAAATATAAGCCTAAGTATAATTCCATGCTTGTTGACGATAAGCATTACATCTACGTGAAGTTCGAACGCCCGCGTCACAAAATGTTGACCGACGCTAAGCAAGCAACTGATGGCAAAGAAGACTTTCCGGAAGTGTTAATCGTACGAGAAAAGAAAGATGACGGCGGAGAATATTTCGGTCCATACCCAGACACCATGCCGGCGAAACGTCTGCTAAGAAGATTGCGTCGAGTATTTCCATATCGCACTTGTGATCGCCGTATCGTTCAGGTTGGCACCGATCCGGTAAAAGTTGATACAAATAATCCAGTCCCGTGTTTGTATTATCATTTGGGTTTGTGTAATGCTCCTTGTGCCGGCTTAGAAAGTAAAGTTGTGTATCAGCGGAATTTCAATAACATTCGTAAGTTTTTCCTGGGAGAAAAACAAGACATTGCTGTGCAAGTCGAAACTGAAATGAAAGCGGCGGCTAAACATCACGAGTTTGAGATTGCGGCGAAATTGCGCAACAGATTGGCTGACATTAAATACATCGCCGCCAATATCGGGTTAGACAAAGATATCGACGAAGTAGCAATCATGCAGGCCAAGAAAGAGCGCAAGCAAAGAGCTTTGGAAGAATTAGTCACTCGACTCAACTTTCCGGCGGAGGCAATGGATACGCATCCTAAGGAAGGTTTCAGAATCGAGTGTTACGACATTTCCAACATTCAGGGAACCAACGCTGTGGGCGCGATGGTGGTATTTGTGGATGGTGAACCGCGGCCCGATCTATATCGTCGGTTCCGGATTCAAATGAAAAATGAGCCTAACGATTTCGCAATGCTGCAAGAAGTATTGACCAGGAGATTCAATCAATACCTGCGATCGCAGGTGGCTCAGCAGTCATCTGATGCAGGTGAAGTTCCCACGGAATTTACCAACAATGAAGGCTTTACTGTGGAAGTGCCTAAGGATATTCAGAAAAAACTTAAGGCCTGGAAACCAGATCCCAGCTTTAGTCAGCAGCCAGATTTAATAATTATCGACGGAGGTAAAGGTCAATTGTCTTCAACATATAAGATTCTCAGTGCTTATGGCTTAGTAGATCAGATTCCTATGGTGGGTTTGGCTAAACGCGAAGAAGATATTTTCAAAGTCGCCGAGCAGTTCAAGGCCCCAGTAGTATGGGAACAGGGTGGAGCATTGTTAAGCGATCAAAAACTGAAATACACCGACATTGACGATCCTAATGCTTACGAAAAGATCCATTTGCCCAGAAGATCGGAAGCTTTGTACTTAGTTCAGAGAATTCGCGACGAAGCGCATCGGTTCGGCATTACTTACCACAGGAAATTACGTTCGAAAGCCGCGTTGAATGCATAAAAGAATTAGGCGGGCCTTTGGCCCGCCTAAACGATCAATTACTATGGAGCAACTCAAACATCCGGTTCAGACTTCCGCCTTCAGCTACGGTCAACGCCATACTGCGCATAAAATTTCCAAACTTGCCGCTTTCTAGCATAGTTAAGATCTGACGGCAGTCTTCGTTATGCGCGGCCAGTTTGCGGATGCGATGCAGACTATCCCAAAAGTCAATTACGTTAAAGTCCCAGCCCGGCAACGCCTGATTGTACTGTAGGCATAGGCGTAATGCTGCTAGCGCGTCCTGCTGACAATGCGTTAGTCGATGGAAATGCAGTGTCAATGTCATGCATCCCCACCAGGCGATGTTGGGCTGTGAGTCCATGCCTGCCTGAGCTAACGTGCCTAGTATTGCCCGCTGATCCATCACGCTAAGCATGATGTTTTTGTCGAGCTTGTGGCACAGCTCCTGCAACGCCACAGCCCTTTTCCAGTACAGATCCACCGACTTCGTGGTGCTGTCAGGCCCTTCAGCCAAACCGTTGTCCCTGACAGCCTCGATAAGCTCTTGTAAAGTTGGCACTTCAACCTCCGTTTCATTGTTCGGAAGTGATTGTATCATGCTAGAATCCACCATCGTTAATCAGAAGGGTTGAACCTTCTCTAAGTCCCCCTTGAAAGGGCGAAAGGACACCTTGAAAATGTCCGTAAATACTAGATGTGCCGCAGATATACAGGTCAAGCAGTACGGGTGGAATGGACACGAGCAGAGAGGTACAGTAGATGCTAAATTCCGCATAGAGGCAACCGACAGGGTCGGCTTCATTGTCGACCGCGGTAGCCTGGATTTAGGTTTAGCGTTGGGTGGCCTTCTCCGTCAGTCAAAACAACTCCATATCTATGTGCCGGGTAGATCATTGGTGCCTACTTATGGTCATGATCTAGGTCACGCGATGGTTGGACAGGAATATAGCTCAAAGTTGCTTCACCAATACCATACCTTCGAGAAAATGCTCGAAGGTATGCAGTGCAAGCTAGACACGAATCTAATGCTGCGACTGGAGGTGATGAACGACGAGATGGTTGCCGTTCCAGACTACATCCACGTGTACTACTATGCGACTCCAGATGAGAAGTTTTTACGCTTCATTCTGGCTCAAGTGTTGATGGAACCACGCAACAATGCTGTTGTTGCCTGTAACATTGGTGGCCTTGCGGCAACTGCTAAAGCTGTGGAAGCGGGGATAGAGGCTTTCCCAGCCATCCGCGATTTCAAGATATACACGTCCCTCAGCGACGTGCTCGAAATCTACCTGCCTAAGAAGCCAACTGATTAACATTTTTGCCCCTCCATAGCTTTAGCGACGGAGGGGCAATTTGCGTCTTTTCAAAAAGTAATTGTGCGAACTTCACTTTCCGGTGTATTCTCTAGCCAATGGAAAAACGCATTGTAGTCATAAATGGACCGGCGCAAGTCGGTAAAGATACCTTCATAAATCTATGTGAGGAAATTCTCAACCCATACTTAATGACCGTATACAGCTATTCCTCAGTTGATGAAATTAAACAGAAAGCTAAAGAACTTGGTTGGAATGGCGTTAAAGACGATAAAGGACGCAAACTTCTCTCCGATCTCAAACTAGCTTCAATAGATTACAATGACGGACCAACTCAATATTTGGAACGGTGCATCGAGCAGTCAGGCTGGAATTTGATATTTCTCCACATTCGCGAACCCGAAGAAATCGCCAAAATGAAAGCTTTGCACCCAGAAGCATTGGTCGTGCATATGGACAGAAATAATGCTGAACGATTCGTAAATCATGCCGACAGCAACACCTACAATTACCCTTATGACATATACGTTAATAACGATGGTGACCTGGAATATTTGCGTGAGCTAGCCAGAGGGTTTGTGTTAGAACTTTTCCCAGAACTAAAAGAGAATAGAGAAGGGGAACTGAAGTTGCAATAACTATTAAGGCCCGGCGGAACGCCGGGCCTTTGAGTTACTTAGTGGTGTCGCATATTCCAAAGTTTACGCGCAAACTTCCCACATACGCCAATCGCAATCACTCCAAATATTGCCACATCGTAATGGAAATGGACTGCGAAACTTAGTGGTATTCCGCCAATAGCATAAGCAGCGGCCAGCACGACTCCCACACAAGCTATCGCCAGTGCAGCAGCCAAAGGGACCCCAACCAACATGTGCGCCAATCCAAATGCTAAGCTACGCCAGATTGCGTCCCAGAGAGAATGAATGCCTTCCCGGAACACATTTTCTCTTCCCAGAGCACCAAAGTGGGCAACACAGCCATAAGCACAATAAAGAACACTACGCCGATCACTGGTGCGCTTAAGAGCAGACCCAACATACTGTTCTGTTCGTGTTCTTCATCATCACGGTGCGGACGAATTGGACGTCCAAGCTTTCTTGCTAAGGCCTTGATAACCCACACTATTGGCTCAAATACTTGGAAGCCCATTACTCTGGGATACAAGTTAAGCAAGAATCCACCGAATGCTAGGACTGCACTAGCCAACACGTAAGTGCAGAACAACAAATAAGGCCACAAATGAAGGTATGCTGGCATCCAATTTTGCATAAGCGCCGCCTGCAAATTCACGATGGTGTAAACTACAGCGACAACTGCAATGTAGACTGCTGTGAACTTACGCATTACGAAACGCCACTTCACATACCACGCCTTACAGGGCTCATAGATCATCTCACACCTCGATGTAACTCAATGAACGTTACGTAAATTATAGCAACTAGCGATTGGAAAGCTTGTACTTTGTGCCGCGGCCGCGGCCTTCGATTTTTAGCAGTTTTTTGCGAATCAAATCATTCAGATCCCGGAACGCTGTCATCGTCGACACGTCCATCATCTGACAATAATCTTCACGTTTGACCGTGGGAATAGTCTGCAAATAACGCAGGACTTTCAATTGGCGCTTATTCAAATCCAAGAATGGCTGCTTGGTCGACTTCTCATCTTCTTCACTCATCACTTTGTCGACTTGACCTTTGGTTTCTTGAATATCTTTAGTTAAACCTTGGGAAAACTTTTCTAACCAGGGAGTAAGATCGTGACCCACTCTGGCAGAATTCCACAGGCTGATAAATTCTGCTTGATTCACATCGAATACTCGCACGACCGGCAAGAAGCTCTTGTTGATATAACCTTGGCGATTCAGCAAGAAATCCGCCAATGCCATCAACGTCAACTTGTTAGCGGCAATGTACGGCATGATTTCCACCAGCCGGAACAGCAATACTCCGATTCTGATCACATCATGCACTGAGCCCTGACTACGATTGAACCATTCCAGTACCAATTTCACTTCAGCTTCCAACTCCTCGGGAGGTATCTGCTGGTCACGGACTTCCGCCCAGCTATCCAGGTTAGCATCGATAATTTCATTGGTATTACGCAACCGCACGTCCCAGCTTTCGCGCCACTCAGTCAACACAATCTTATTTAAATGCAACAACAACGCTACATCCAAATCCAGCTGGCCATCGGTCACGCTAGACCGATTGAATTCCAAGACGTTACGGAAATTGGTTAGCAATCTGGCGCCACTATCTTCAATTGGCAACTTACGGCCTTCAACCAATTTCTCACTATCTTTAATAGTCACCTCTAGGCCCAGGATATGTGCCAAGTGAAATAGGTTGCTAGCTTTAGCGCCATCAGCCATGCGCGTGCGCACGTTGTAGCTAAGCTGGCTAGTTTCCATAGCTACGCGGTCAATTTCTAGACGCACGATGCTATTAAGAAGTTTATCGGTTATGGTATATACTGGCTCGTAAGTTTGGTTCATGGTCGCAGAATAAACAATATGTTAGTATCTCGGGCAGCAAAGCAAGCGATAAAGTTGACCAGCTGGACCACATCGACCAATGAGTTTATGATAAATTATGGTCAACTTCGTCCCTTTGGTCGATTTGGTCTTTGTGCTGGGGTAGCTCAGTTGGTAGAGCAACGCATTCGTAACGCGTAGGTCGCGGGTTCGACTCCCGCCCCCAGCTTTGAAACTTCATTCTGATACGATTCTATCAGCTGCAATCGCTAATAACAACTGCGTAACATTTGTAGCAGCACTTCTTTAGAATTAATTCATTTCAATTAGTCATAATAGTGCTGTTAAGTATTAGGTATTTTGTATCTGGTATATGAGCGATGAAAGCAACAAAATTAGAGAGTTCCGCGATCTGGTAGCTTGGCAGCGTTCTCAAGAACTTGTAAAGGAAGTTTATAAGATAACTAACTGTTTTCCAACTACAGAGAAGTTTGGTTTGATTAGTCAGCTATGTAGAGCAGCCATTTCAGTAAGCTCAAACATTGCAGAAGGCTTCAGTCGTAAAACCAGAAACGAAAAAGTTCACTTTTACTTTATCGCGTTAGGCTCCATCTCCGAAATCAAGAGTCAAGTTTCAAACTCTACAGTAATCGGCCTGATGTCTGAGAAAGACTGCGAAGAGATAACCATTTTAGCCAGTACTTGTGAAAAGCTTGTGCATGGGCTAGTTAAAACTGCTCACAGTAAATCGAGACAGTATGCCTGAATGATGCATACCTGATACAATATACTTAATACTAAATACCTAAACATGTCTGACAATCATCCTCGACTCCCACCTGGCCAACGTTTACTTAGTGACCCTGATCAATTCCCAGTATTAGACTTGGGCTCACGTCCAAATATTTCGCCAGAAGATTACAGACTGGAAATTTCCGGATTGGTAGAAAATCCTGTGACTTTGAGTTTAGACGAACTGAAAAAATTGCCAGCTACAGACATCACTGCCGACTTTCATTGTGTCACCCGCTGGTCAAAGTTTGATATCAAATGGAGAGGCGTCTTATACAAAGACATTGCCGCGTTGGTGAAACCACAGCCGGAAGCGCAGTTCATCATTGAATATGGTAACGATAGCTACAGTACAAATCTCCCTATCGCTGATGCCGTACAGCCAGATGTAATCGTCGTGTATGAACTCTATGGCCAGCCAATTCCGCTAGAGCATGGAGGTCCAGTGCGGATGCTAGTGCCACATCTATATGGCTGGAAAGGCTCAAAGTTTCTGCGTAAATTAGACTTCGTGGCCCAGGATCGTCCGGGTTTCTGGGAAGTACGAGGCTACAACAATCACGGTGACCCGTGGACAGAAGAGCGCTACAGCTAAAACCGACTTCCGCTTGTTATTTCAAGCATAATTCCCTTATAATCCGTACTAAGCGGGAAACAACGTACCGTTCATTTAAAACTTATGCCCGCGAAGCAAATACATAGGTGAAAGGAGAAAGTTACTATCGGGTTACCCTCGTCGGTTATCACAAAGTAAGAGGTAGAGTACGTAGGAGAAAATCGGATGTCGAATAAAGGTGGTTCACTTACAAGCGTGACGGGAATCAGACTGCCTAGTGGCGGCTCAGGCTCAGCGGTAAAAGATGACAAAGGCTTTGCCGTGTCAGCTGAATGGTTATGCTTCTGCACATCACATTCCGATGTTCAGTTTGCATTAAATCGGGGCAGGCAAGTCCTGGAAGTGTTGACTGCACAAGGCGGAGCAAACGCGAAGCGCGGAACTGATCTCGCTCGCGAGTTCAATTTGGCGCAGACCTTCGTGACGCAGATGAAGCTGGTCGATGATGCCTACGCCATGCGCAACAAAGCCGCAACCGCTCAAAGCCAGGTGGTCACACTGACCGCATCAAACGCAAAGCTCGTAGGAGATAACGCGACTTTGCAGGCTCGGCTCGCAGACGCAACGCTCGATACCCTCGCTCACGCATATCTCGCGCTCAACGCGGAGATCAATCCGATGATAACCAACACCAAGGATGCGGCAATCGACGCTATGCTCAGGGCCTACCCGGACCTGACGCTGAACATGATCGAAACCCGTGCTGCCGAACTCGCACAACCGACGAACACCGCAGCTACTGTCAAGGCCGCTGCGGGCCACCCGAATGCCGTTCCGGAAGCGGAGATGGCGTAACTTTCACCGATGTTTTGCAAAATGGCCCGTACCTTATGGTACGGGCCGCTTCATTCTTGTGTATATCTCTCATATATCCTATAATCCAAGCCTAGCGGGTACTTTGTGAACATTTACAACTTACCAAAACCCGTTTTTACGTAAGTCAATATGTGAAAGGAGAATTTTCATTCCTATCATTCGTTCGGATCTGTCACACAAATTCGGTTGATTATGAAAGGAGAAAGTGGCTATGCCACCTAAAGCGTTAGGCCTCGACGAGTTGAAGTTTTCTATTGTGGCTGGTCTGCCTGGCTTAGGCAAAGACAAGATCGCCACCATTGACGGCGACGGCAAAATCGGTGTCTCACCGATGATCCTGGCTAAGGAGCTTGAGCCAAAGGCCTTCGAGCAGATACTCACCGCCACCAACAACATGATTGCTGGTCTGGAAGAAGCCGTTGCTCTGGGAGCCAAGCTGCCTGCAGGGGTCGCCAGCGCCATTGGGTTAGCACCGAACGCGGCTCTCGCCCTGGAGATTGCTAAAGACTTCAAGACAGCGTTGGAAGCGATGGTGGTCCTTTATAAGATCGTCCACGATTCCCGGCAGGTTGCATCGGACTTAAACCAGGCGCAAGTTGAGCTGGTCCACACTAGTAGCAGCTTAGCCCAGGCCAACGCCGCCCTGGAGCAGGCGAAGCAGGATCGCACAGCCGCGGAGGAAGCCGAGGCGCGAGCGGTTGCCAACTTCGAGACTATCGAAAAGGCCAACGGCACGCTCATACTCGACACCCTGACTCTGATCTACCACGCCTTGCGCAAGACTGATCAGACCAAAGCTCTGACCATCATGCTGGGCCTCCTGGATATTAGCTTCCAGGGCGTGCACATCAACCAGATTGATGCGCGCCTGATCGAGCTGAATCTCGAGCCTGCCCCCGCCACGGCGGGTGATACCAATTCCACGACGGAAGGGGGTGAACTTCAGGATCGCGTTGCTGAGCCAGTCGGCGCTAGCGCCAATGGCACAGCCAACTAAACTTTCACATTGACTACATTATTTCGGCGCCCTATACGGGCGCCGATTCAGTTGTATACGCCTACCTTTTTATATACTCAGGATAGAATTGCTATAATCATGGATTGCCATCTGAACTTTGAAAACGACAGTATGGCAATATCCTGTCGGAGAACATAGAAGAGAAGAGGAATGCATGGACACTTCGTCAATCCAAGTCACCGTTGATGAGCTTGTAAGCAGGCTCTCCAAAGTAACGGTGAATGGCAGCGTACTATTTAAAATCCTCATGCCAGAAGGCAATCCTCAGCAAACTAGCGTTTGGCTGAATCCATTAGCAAACAATCGGACGTACCTGAGTGATCAGGTACTGGAAACGACATGCACTGAGCTGAAACAACTACTGTCCGCTATCGATGTGCAAGTGCCTTTGTACTTGCAAGCAGAAGAACTAATTAGTCAGCTTCAAACAACTTTATCCTCAACACCACTAGTCGGCCAAGCAGCGCGACTCAAATTTGTGGTCGACAAGGTAGCGTTTGAAATTGCAGTACTACCAGTTTTAAGACGCGTTGCCGAGCAGCTGCAAGCAGCTTTAATGCGCGAGCAAATCGCCCGCGCCAACGAGGACCTTGTCACGCAACTGCGTGAAGAAGTAGAAACAGTAAAGCGTAACGCCGCTCAGGAAATCATTGCCGCGCTTATCGACTTGAAGGCTAAATTCTCATTGTTCCTAGAACAGTGCAGCTTGATCCTTCCTGACAATAAAGCATTGGTAATTATGGGTTTTAGAACTAAATTTAACGGCGACCCTGCAGCTTTGGAAGCCGCAGTCGAAGAATTGCGTAAACAGCACGCTGTCGTATGGGCGACCCCAGGCAGTTCAGACAAATAACCGTCACAACTGCCCTGCAATACACCTCTCTATGCTCTCCGCAGGGCTTCAAATATAGACAAATCTTCAGATTGGGATAATAATTGGACCGTGGAAAACATTATTAATATTGAACATTTCTCCAAGAGCTTTGGCAAACATGAAGTAATTCATGACCTTAGTTTCGACGTCACCGCTGGCGAAATCTTTGCATTCTTAGGCGCTAACGGCTCCGGCAAGACTACGACTATTCGCTGCTTACTCGGCACATATCAAGCCGATGAAGGCACGCTGCTAGTGAAAGGCCAGCAGTACGATCAAACTTTAGCCACAACCTTGGGTTACCTGCCGGAAGAACGTGGTCTGTATACCACCTCTCGCGTTTTGGAAACCTTAGTTTACTTTGGTCAGCTTAAAGGCTTAACTTACGCTGAAGCCCACGACAAATCTGTAACTTATTTAGATAGAGTAGAACTCGGCGACAAACATAAAGCTGAAATCAAGAGCTTATCTTCAGGTCAGCAACAAAAGTTACAATTGGGAATTACAATTATTAATAACCCAGAGCTTCTGATCTTAGACGAACCTACCAAAGGCTTGGACCCAGTGAACCGATCTTTGCTGCTGGAAATTCTCTTAGAAATGAACAAAACTGGCACCACAATTGTGTTCAGCACCCACCAAATGGAAGAAGCTGAGAAAATAGCGGACAGATTGGTAATGATCAAGCATGGCAAACGCGCATTGTATGGTGGAGTAGAGGAAGTGAAGCGCAGCTTCGGCTCCAACACTATTGACCTTACATTCACCGGTAAGTTCCCGGTAAACGAAAAGTTATTCTCGGCAGAATTATCCAATCATACCGCCAGTCTGACGCCTAAACATGGTGTCGATCCAGAAGCAATTCTCAAGTTCCTAATCAAAGATGACAATGTCACGATTACCAAGTTTGAAGTAGCCACGCCATCTTTGGATGACATATTTATCAAAGTTACCAATTCTCCTGATGCCTAAATCTTTGCTAGTTGCCAAAAGAGAATATGTGAAAGTTATTCGCAAGCCCACATTCTGGCTCAGCACTTTGATCCTGCCGGCAGTGATGGGAGTACTGATCTTCATATCTGGCTACTCCACTACATCAGTAGATAACAAACTACAATCCGATCTCGCGCAGCTTCGGACAGTGTTGGTGCTAGATGAAGCCCATGTGTTAAACACAGCCTTAGTCACATCTCCGTTTCAACTAGTCACCGATAAGCAGACCGCAATTACTGCAGTAGAAGCTGGCCAAGCTGATGCTTTCATTGACTACAGCAGTGACATCACTCAGACTCACAGCATCCAGGTCTATGCCCAAGATCGCGGGTTGGTTTCCAATAGTATTTATAATGACCTCGCCACAACCCTACTTAAACAAAATATACTTGCTGGTATTCAAGACCCAACCAAAATCCAACTATACAACGCACCGCTAAATATCAACCTTACGCCCTATAAACAAGGAGCAGTAGTCACTCAAGACATTAGCAGCTTCGTAGTGCCTGGAGTATCTGTAATCATTTACCTACTGCTAATTACATTTGCCGCCAGCTACTTGCTATTGAGCGTCTCAGAAGAAAAAGAAAATCGTGTAATTGAAACGGTATTGTCCATCATCAAGCCACGGCAATTAATTACCGGCAAAATCATTGGCCAAACTCTGATTGTATTTACTCAGCTATTTGTGTTGCTGGCTTTAGCCATCGGCATTCTCGTGGCTACCCATACCCAATTGCCATTCGACTTATCTACCGTGCACGTCACCGTCTCGCAAGTACTGTGGGGGGTGTTCTACCTATTTGCCGGATTCATCCTGATGGCCAACATCATGGTGGGAGTAGGGGCCGCCATGCCCACTTACAAAGAAG
>CAYXSB010000006.1:0-18670 GCA_964466865.1 uncultured Candidatus Saccharibacteria bacterium | reverse complement strand
ATCTCTTATGCTAAAGTGACACAATCAAGATTAAACTTGATCAACGTTCTGCTCAAATCTGACAGTTATAATGCTACAAGCGAAGCACAACAAGAGGCAATTGACCTTACTAACGAGAAGTATCAAGATTTTCTAGGTATAGTAGATGCTTGCAAGATGCAGGCAGAAAAGCTTGATAAAGATCACAGCCCAGTTTTAGCTGATGATCAAAAAGCAGTAGTATCTGAATATCTCAAAAGACTTGCGGACGTTGTTTCAGCTTCATACCACTGGCAGATCAATACCTTGAGGTATATGCATGAAAATCACTTTTTCAACGACTTGAGAAAAAGACCTTCTCAATAATTGACATAATCTGCCTGCCCAATGTTCAACCTATTCGGAAGTAAAAGCCCCCAAGTTCCAGAGTCTGGGAGTTCCACCATTGAGCGGGAAGTGCTTGCTAAAAGACTTAATGCCGTTATTGAAGTTAATCATAGAATTGCTGGTTTTGTAGATAAAGAAGAGATCTTACAACTTACCACGGAGAAACTAATCTCTTTGCTGAACGTCTCCTACGCAGTAATCTGGTTGTACCATGAGGATACGCACCAGTTAAAGCTCGCGCACTTAAATGTACCGCCAACAGTTTCTAAACTGATAGAAAGGTTCATGGGATTTTCGATTCCTGAGACCGCCTTTAGTACCGATGATCCGATCCATAGAGAAAACTTCATGGTAAAAACCTTCTTAGAAGGCAAGCTCTCCAAAACAACAGAGCTATCCGACGCTAGTTATCCGCTAATAAGTAAACAAGCTTCCGGAGTTCTACAATCTCTACTAAACGTTAAGTTCGTCTTGCATGTGCCACTAACAGCCAGAGATAACAAATTCGGAGTAATGGGCTTGATTTGGAATACCGAAACATTTACCAAGGATGATGAAGATTTAGTAATGGCATTTGCCGATCAGATTAGCACTGGGATCTATAATTCTCAGCTTTTCTCTCAAGTCGAAAACCAGGTTAATGTCTTAGAGAATAAGAATCAGGAAATTACCTCCCTGTACAACTTAACTAATCGCATATCGCAAACTCTTGATCCCAAGTTAGTAGCTCAGACAGCAGTTGACTCGCTTCCCCAGGACCAAGCTCTTCTAGGTGCATTTGTTAACTTCTACGATAAGGAACATGGTGGATTAGTTCTAAAGGCCGTTACGAAGTCGACTCTTGTTGACCAAGCAAGCAAGCTCGTAGGAGGATTTGAAAAGTATAATACCAATGTAAACGATCCTCAGTACCAAAATAACCCGATTGTGAAGGCTGTGTTAACTCAACAAATCCAGATAAGCAATACATTAGACCCTATTGTTTCGCCTCCACTTCCCCCAGCTCTGCTTTTGCCATTAAATAAGATCGCCAACATAGGTTGTGTAATTGTATATCCTCTCCGTACTCGAGAAGAAGTTTTAGGCACTATAAGTTTCATTATCAGAGATAAGAAATACGAAGGATTAGAAGAAAGTAAGAAGCAACTTATCTCCACATATGCCCTGCAAATTGGAATTGCACTCGAAAACGCGAGTCTATTCCAAAACCTAGCGACAGCTTTGGAGCAACTCAAAGAAGTCCGCCGCCGGGAGCACGACATGATCGATGTCATGGGGCACGAACTCCGCACGCCAATCTCTATCGTCCGCAATGCATTGCTCATGCTCGAGCGTTCTTTCGACAAGAGCACTGGTGCAATAAACAAGGAGACACTAAGTAAATACCTCGACATGTCAGTGGAATCCACTCGTCGGGAAATTACGCTCATAGAGACTCTGCTGTCAGCAACTAAAGTCGACGCTTCACGCATGCAACTTTTCTTGAGTAAAGTGGATTTCAAAGATGTCGTCAATGATGGCATTGAAGGCCAGAAAACCATGCTCCAGCAAAAGGCTCTGGGTCTGGTATATACGCCACCGGCGGAAGACATATTTGTATATGCTGACCGCACTAGGGCGCAGGAAGTGATGGATAATTTCTTGAGCAATTCTGCAAAGTATACTCAAGCCGGCCAAATCACAATTTCCATCTGGAAAGACCAAGATTACGGCTGGATTAGCATTAAAGATACCGGTATCGGAATTTCCGAAGAAGATTTACAGAATTTGGGCAAAAAGTTCTTCCGCGCTAGACAATACATTCCCACCCAAGATCCTAAAGTTGGTGAGTACATTCGTCCCGGCGGAACTGGTCTAGGTCTTTATGTCACCTTCGACTTGATCAGAATTATGGGCGGCACATTGTATATAAATAGTAAGGTAGGCGAGGGAAGTAACTTCACTTTCAGTTTGCCTCTATATAAGAATGAACCAGACAAACAAATAGACGAGACATTCTCGGCTGACGATGCTGCCAAGAAGCAACATGTGATTCTCAATGGCCAAGCTCCGCAACCCCCAGCTGGGCAAGTTGCCGCAGCAGTTATTCCGTCAGCACCAGCTCCCGCCGTTACCCCTGTTCCAACTGCAGCCCTGCCCATCGCACTACAACCAGCTGTTCCTACACAGCAAGTGCCAGCAGTCTAATACCCTTTCCTACAAGCGCTTAATCGTGTTTCTCGCTACAATCCGTTTTAACGCCCTATATTAATTCTCCCGATATCTGGTAGGTCCGGCAACACCAGACTCCTAAGCTATTTTCAGTGTAATTCTCCAGTACCAAGTAGAGCGCTCCCATGATCGTGCTACTGCCAGAAGTAGCTAAGGACAGAACTCACCAAGCTTGAGCTCCACTAGCGGAGCAGCTACGCAGCACCTTGCTCGAAACCAGATCACACACGCAGCAGCAATGTTACGTAATGCTTTTTCAGAGCAAAAACACTGACAAAACCCTGCCTCTCGTAAAAGTAGATGAGGTATGCGTAAGTATTCTGCTAAAAATAGAATTCTCGTCAGAATGGAGAGGCGAATTGGCGCTACGTGATTTCGGAACGTTACAAAACGCTTCAAACTTGTGGATAAGGACAATCTATTCGCTGGCCAACCACCACTCGCATCTATATAATGATGTGTGTTGATATGTGACTCAGAAGTGGACCCTTTTAAAAACTCGTTGTATACAAAGGCAGAGATGCCACAATCACCAACCTAATAATTTGCGCAGCTACCAGTCAATCTGTGCAGCGAACCAGCTGCAATCAGGCAGGTAGGGTAGAGTGCTAATTTTTTGAAAAATGATACTTAACATTTTTGAGAATTACGTATCACGAAATTTTACAGAATTATTTTCGTAACACGCTCGCGTACAAATGGGGAAGATTCAGATACTACAAGACAATATAATTAACTTGATCGCTGCCGGCGAAGTAGTGGAGAGACCAGCATCTATTATTAAGGAGTTGCTGGAGAATTCTGTCGACGCAGGGGCGACTCAGATCGTGGTCAAGGTTTCACACGGCGGACTAGATATGATCCAACTCAGTGACAACGGCACCGGTATGGACAAGCAGGACGCGATGTTGGCATTTAAGCAGCATGCTACGTCTAAAATCAGCTCTCAAACTGACCTCGAGAACATCCGTACCCTCGGTTTCCGCGGAGAAGCCCTGGCTAGTATCAGCTCAGTGGCTAAGATTGAGGTGGACACAAAAACCGCTAGCGATGATCCTGTGAAACTCAATGTATACAAAGATGTTTTCACTTTTTCACCATCAGCCAAGGCTGAGCCAGGTACGACTATCTCTGTCCGCGATTTATTTCTCGATGTGCCCGCCAGACGCAAATTTCTACGCACGGAGGCCACAGAGTTCACCTATATTCAAAATACCTTCCTGAGTGTGGCGCTAGTCAACCTCAACATTCATTTCGAGCTATACCACAATGACAAGCTCATCTACCGCCTACCAGCGGCTCAGAGGTTTACTGACCGTATTTATGATATCTGGGACAGCAAGCTGGCGGAGAATCTATTTAGCAATGAGCTAGAGCAGAATGGTATCAAGCTGCAGTTGCATGTAGGTAGTCCAGACGTTGCCAGAGGTGATCGCAAGCTACAGTATCTATTCGTAAATGGGCGTAGCGTGTCAGACAGATTGCTACAGAAAGCCGTAACTGAAGCTTTTCAAGGATTCCTCCATCGCGATCTGCAGCCAGTATTTTTTGTCATGCTAGATATCCCGGCAGAAATGGTAGATGTAAACGTACATCCGCGTAAACAAGAAGTGAGATTCCGCGATAGCGGTAGCATCTTTAATCTCGTGCGCACCGCAGTGCAGCAGCAACTAGGACATTCCACCAAAGCTGAACTACTCAACCGCATCCACAGCCAGCCTGAGTCAGCTTCGTTTCCGACGCCAGCTGGAAACTCAATGCATTTCAGCGACAGTTTCAGACAGCCATCATATTCGGCTCCACGACAGCAAACTGAACGCAGTATGGACTTCACATCCGCACTTCGCGGCAGCTCCGACTTTGCGCCAGCTACAGAGGCTACCAGCTTGGACGAGTCAGTCACCGGTAACTATCTGCAAATATTCGCCACTTACATCGTGTACCAGCAAGACGAGCAGATAGTATTTGTGGACCAACATGCTGCAGCCGAAAAGATTCTGTATGAGAAATTAACCCAGCAACTAGACCTCAATCGCAGCAAGCCTATGCTAGTACCGGAGATCGTAGAGCTGGATAAACCTAGCAAAGCAAAGATCTTGGAATTAAAAGACCAGTTAGGACATACTGGATTCCAAGTCGAAGACTTCGGTGGCAATTCTGTGCAAGTAACCGGTATCCCGGAAGTAATCCCACAGATGAACATTGGCAGGTTTCTGCAGGAACTAGCTCAAACTACTGAAGACAGCGAGAACTTACCTCTACGCAATGACATTAAACACTACTTGGTCGCCACCATGGCTTGCCATGGTGCTATTCGTGCAGGACAACCGTTATCTCAAATCGAGATGCGACAGCTAATTTCTGATTTATCCCGATGTAATTCCCCTTATAACTGCCCTCATGGGCGTCCAGTATCTTGGACCATGTCACGGTACGAACTAGAGAAGGGGTTCAAGCGTATAATTTAATTACTTAACCACATCTACATATGTCTGATGTACTCAAAAGAGTTACACAAATTTATACAGTTTTGAAACGTTCGCCATTGTTCTGGCCAGTAGCTGCCTTCATTGGCACCATCATCGCCGTAATCTTGCTATTAAGCGGCGGAATTATCTCTATTAATACCCAAGAAAGTGTTGTCAGCACTAGCCAAATCACTGCGGTAGACTTCACGAACAAGTACGGTCAAATAGAACAGCTAAACGTGGAAGTTGCTGACAATCCTCAGGCTTGGGAGCAAGGTTTGATGCTTCGCAGTAGCATGTCAGCTAACAATGGCATGCTGTTCGTATTCGATGTCATCGAAGGTCGCACGTTCTGGATGAAAGATACCTTGATTCCATTGGACATTATCTTCTTCGATCAAGACCTGAAGGTGGTCAATTTGTATAGCAATACTAAGCCCGATCAGACTTCTGAACTATATCCATCTCAAACTCCTATCAAGTACGCGCTGGAGACTAACGCCGGCTGGGCGACGACCGTAGGTTTGCAGAAAGGTGATCAAATTATTTTGAAATAATTTGTTAAGTAATATAAACTTTGTGTACGAAGGTGGAATTATGCTTGGTAAATATGTAGGTTCAGAGTGGAGGGATTGATGGTAGATTGAGGACAAGTAGTTGACAATAGTTCTACCAAAATGTATTATATGTTTAGAAACGAGTTAGAAATAACTCAATTCAAAAAAATAAAAAAGGCAAAGGCAGTAAAATAGTTAAAAGTGCAAGCATCCGACCCCGCAAGGGGTCGGATGTTTTCTATTCGACTTTAATTACCCGTTAAGTACAGACGGATATATGCATGGAAGGGTTCCATCCACCAGATTCACTTCAGGTGAGGAGTCTCAGCGCAGAGGCACTTGGACGAGAAGCAGTCTCGTCCAGAGCAAGCCCATCCTAATTCAGCGGGTGAGGGCGCCGCGGTGCCTCAAGCTAAGACTCCTCACCTAAGTTATGGAATAATTGACCTTCTTGCTATAATCAATTTGCATTACCCACACTAATGAATATGAACAATTACCTAATCCCAACCATTATCGAAAAAGGCCGCGACGGAGAACGCGCATACGACATCTATTCTCGGTTGCTGAAAGAACGCATCGTGTTCCTCGGCTCACCCGTAAATGATGAGATCGCCAACGCCATCATCGCCCAGCTGTTATTCTTGGATAAAGAAGACCCGAAAGCCGACATCATCATGTACATCAATTCCCCGGGCGGAGTGATATATGATGGCATGGCAATTATTGATACTATGAATTTGGTAAAACCTGATATAGTTACTATCGCTGTAGGTAGCTCAGCCTCCATGGCCACAGTGATTCTAGCTAGCGGTACTAAAGGCAAGCGGTTTGCGCTGCCAAATGCTACTATCCATATGCACCAGCCTTTAGGCGGGGCAGAGGGACAAGCAAGCGACATCGCGATTACGGCTAAAGAAATTTTACGTCTAAAAGATGTCATTACCGATATCTTCACAGAAGCTACGGGTAAAGACAGAGCCCAAATCACCGATGACATCGATCGTGATAAGTTTATGACCGCGGAAGAGGCAAAGAAATATGGTTTGATCGACAAGATCATCACCAAACGCGGTTAACATATAATAATGGCACCAGCCGCGTAGGCAACTACGGGCGTTTAGCTCAGTTGCTCAATGCTGCTACCGTTGAGCAGAGCGAAAAGGTAAGTAGCATTAGTCCCTTTGAGGAGTAGAGTAAATATACGATAATGGCACAGCCACGTAGGTAACTACGGGCGTTTAGCTCAGTTGGTAGAGCGCTCCCTTGACGTGGGAAAGGTCACAGGTTCGAATCCTGTAGCGCCCATTAAACATTCTTCATTCAGTATTCCAGTGTTATAATTCTCCACATCTTTGACAGATAAGCGTTCCACGGAGGCTATCGTGCTAGAGACTCGAGTAATTCGTAAACGTATCCATAAGACTCCATTCTTACGATCCTTGTCTACAAATCTCCAGCAAATCATTTTTGCCAGAGAGGAAAATCTAGAGACCGGAATTCATGTAAGAATCCAAGGGCAACAGGTATACGTTATAGACAAAGGTTACAGACCTGAAAGCCCAACATGGTGGGAGCCGGACATTATTGTCGTGATTAGCCTCGACCTTAAACTGTTTATGGAACTCATGAACAAGAAAGGCGCGTTTCCAACCGCAATTACACAAATACATCACGGTATCGTCCGGTTTTTATGTATTGCGCCTACGCATCAGAAAGGCAAAATCCATAGAGATTGGAAAGAGCGGTTCGAAGTAACGCGCTATCAAACCCTAGCTGAGGCCAAAGCCGCCATCGACTGGGAAGAGTAGCAACGGCCCTGAAGTTTCGACTTCAGGGCCTGATTAATTCCTTATGCTACAATACTACGCACCTGCACTTACTGCTTCATCGTTAAGTATTACAGTGAAAACTTTGCCCTCACAATTTTAATTTACCTGTATTTAGTAATTACGGGATATGGCACACAACCTCGATCGCATCCGTCACTCTGCAGCTCATGTTTTAGCCATGGCTGCCATCCGTTTATTCCCCGACACCAAGATCGGAATTGGTCCTGTGACCAAAGAAGGTTTCTACTACGACTTTGAATTTCCCCAACCCATTACCTGGGAGGATGTGAAAAACATCGAGACAGAAATGAATCTGATCATTCAGGAGAATTTACCATTCACGCAATTATTCGTATCTCGTGAGCAAGCATTTGATATCTTGCTCAATCGCGGACAGATCTATAAAGCTGAACTATTACGCGACCTACCAGACGAAGAAGTCAGCTTCTTCAAGACCGGTGAAGAGTTCATCGACTTGTGTCGTGGGCCACACGTAGCCTCCACTGGCGAAATCGGTCCAGTGAAATTAACCTCGTTGTCTGGCGCCTACTGGAAGAGTGACGAAACTCGTCCTCAGCTTCAGCGTATTACCGGTACTGCATTCCTCAGTATCGAAGACCTCAAAGCCTTCTTGGCGAAGCAGGACGCGATCAAAGACCGTGACTTCCGCAAGCTAGCCCGCACCTTAAATCTAACTCTGGGCGGAAATCGTCTGATCACCTACACACCTGAAGGCACATTAGCCTTGAAATTACTGATGGGCAAGATCTTACCCGTAGTCGAACAGATCGACGCGCATCAAATCATCTCCGCTTCAGCCGAAAAGTTCGAAGACCTGGAGAAAAATATCGATGCCGTATTTGGCCTGAAGAATCGTAGCTACAAAGAATTACCTATCCGGTATTACACCAATCAGCGACACGAGTTCATCGAAAGTGTGAAGATCGCCGACAAAGATATGTATTCGCTGGATACAGTTGTCTACAAAGTGTTCTGCGAGCCTCAGGAAGCTGGCGCAGAGATAAAAACCGCTATCAATGCGATCACTACCATCCTACGCAACCTGCAGTTGAACTATTCGGCGCAAGTGCTGACCCCAGATTTGGAATCACCACATTTGAGCCTGATCTCTGATCTCCTCCAGCGAGCAATTGTTTCACAGACTCAGATCATCAATCCAAAACTACGCCACACCGAAATCAATTTCATCCTGCGTGATTCTCTGGACAGAGAATGGACGCTAATTAGTTGTCACGTCGGACATTCCGAGCAGCAGTATATTTCCCGCCAGGGAGAATTCATGCCCGCGACAGAAATCAGCTTCCAAATCGCTCTCGAAGAAGTGTTGGCTTACTTGATCGAAGATCAGGAGGGAATCTTGCCTCTATGGCTAGCGCCTGTGCAGATTGTGCTCATCCCAATTACAGATGCACAGCATGATTATGCCGAGAAAGTAGGGGAGCAACTGAAAGCTGCTGGATTCCGCAGCAATGTCGATACTCGTTCAGAAACTATGCAAGCCAAAATTCGCGACGCCGAAATTTCCAAGATTCCTACTATCGTAGTCATCGGCGACAAAGAGCAGCGTAATGAGTCAGTGTCACTACGTCAGCGCAATAATCAGGAAATTGGTTTGGTATCGTTGGATAGACTGGTGGAAACCATTCAGAACCTGAAATAGACTTCCTCAAGCCTCAGTTTTGCTGGTTTAAGCCGCGGACGCGAGTTGGGCAAGCGTACTGTGTCGCGATGAGTCGACACTAGCTGCCCAATCGCTCCCGGCTTCGTTTGCTTAACTGAGACATAAATCGCGTACGTCGCGGGTTAACAAGGTAGCTTGAACAAGACAGCCAAGCCGGACTGTATGCGTACGCCTCACCTGTGGCCATAAGAAAGCAAACAAAGCTCCATGTCCAACGGTGAGAGCGTACCACATAGCAGTCCGGCTTAAATACCAGCATGTTCAAGTCCAATAGTTTGGATTATCCCCATAAATGCTTCCAGAAAAGCCGGAATTTTGTTATTATCAACAGTCAATTTTAACGTTTTCTGAACATTAGACGCTCAAAGTCGTTGCATAAGCCCCAGCCGAAATTACCTTATTTCGACAGAAATAAGTTCATTCGAGCTGAAAAAATGAGAGTAATCGCCGAAGATGGCGAGAATCTTGGTGTTTTGGATAATGCGACAGCACAAGAGCTGGCCCGCCAAAAGGAATTGGATTTAATTCTAATCAACCCTCAAGCAGTGCCGCCAATTGCCAAGATTACTTCCTGGTCCAAGTTCAAATATGAACTGAGCAAGAAGCATAAAGGCAACAAGCCAAAAGGTCAGGAAATCAAGGAAATGTGGTTCAAGCCGTTCATTGAGACCGGAGATTTGGAACACAAAGTAGAGCGGGTCAAAGAGTTTATTGCTAAAGGCCACAAAGTGAAATTGACCATCCGCGCCCGTGGTTATGTACCACAGGAAAAGATGTACGATAGAATAAATGAGATTCTCACCGCACTTGCAGAAACTGCAGAACCGGAAAGCAATCCCAAGATGGAAGGTAGAAATATGATTGTATTCGTCAAAGGTAAAAAATAATGTCTAAGTCCAAAGTAAAGAAAGTTAAACAAAAAACTCACAAAGCCTCATCCAAGCGCTTCAAGATCACTGCCGGTGGCAAAGTCACTCACCGTGGTCAAGGAGACAATGGTCATAGCAAGAACTATGAAGGTAGACGTGAGAAGCGTAATCCTCGTCAGACAAAGACTTTGTCCGCCAAGGGAGAAATTCGCAAGATTAAGCAATTAATTGGAGCCTAAACTAACATGAGAATCAAGAGAGGTATTATCAAAAATCGTCGTCATAAGGACCTGCTGAAACGCACTAAAGGTTATCGTATGAGCTACAACCGCTTGTACAAGCGCGCTAAGGAAGCCGCTATGCATGCTGGTCAATACAGCTACGCTCACCGTCGTCACCGTCGTGCCGATATGCGCCAGCAATGGATCAAGATCATTTCCGCAGGCTTAACCAATACTGAGACTCGTTTGTCCTACAGCAAGTTGGTAGGCGCAATGTCCAAGCATAACGTCGGCCTCGATCGTAAAGTGTTAGCAGAACTGGTTCAGACCAATCCAGCCCACTTTGCTCAATTCGTAAAGCAAGTAGCCTAATCTGTCTGTCGACAGATAGACCTGCCAAAGGCAGGCAGAGTTTCAACATAGTAAGCACCACCTTCAGCAACTCGAGAATACTGCAAGCTCGACTCGGTACTGAATTCACTGAAACTACAATCTAAACCACATTAATTAAGTAGTAGATTCCATATGTTTGTGATTTGTTGCTTGTGATTTGCCTGCCTGTCGGCAGACAGGGAATTTACCAGTAGGGTGGTACCACGGAGAACCTCTAATTTGAGCCTTCGTCCCTGTAAGATGCATCTGCCCGCCAGTTACATCTTGCTAGGACGAGGGCTTTTTCGTACCGTGAATTCGCCTTTGACTGCATTCTTAGTTACAATATTTAAGATGTCCGTACTTACACAACTTACTAAAATTAAAACTGACGCCCAGCATGAGCTGGACAAGTCAGAAACCATTTCCCAGCTTAACGATTTCGAAGTGAAATATCTCGGTCGCAAAGCTGAGCTCACCGCAATTTTGCGATCAGTAAAAGATATGCCGGCAGAAGAGAAAGCTGAAGCTGGCAAAACTGCCAACCTTTTACGCGTAGACTTGGAAAAACAAGTCGAGAAGCGTCGTGCCAAACTCATCGCCGAAGAATTCGGAGCCAAACTGAAGAACGAGACCATGGATATGACGGTCACCGGCAAAGGCAATACTCTGGGCAAACTACATCCACTCACCAAAGAACGTGAACTCATCGAAGATATATTCCAGAGAATGGGATTCCAGGTAGTGGAACCATACTTGGTAGATGATGATTACCACAATTTCACAGCTCTAAACATCCCAGAAGGCCATCCAGCTCGCGATATGTGGGATACCATCCGCCTAGAAGGCGACATGGCCTTAATTCCCCATACTTCAGCCATGCAAAATCGTATTTTATCAGGTAACCAAGTGCCGATTCGGGCCATTGTGCCTGGCAAATGTTTCCGCAATGAAGCTACCGACGCCCGTCATGAACACAGCTTCTTCCAAGTAGAAGGCGTGTACGTCGATCGCGGCATCAAGCTGTCCGACATGCTGGGTACATTCTCCGAATTTTTGAAACAATACTTTGGCCGCGAAGTGCCAATTAAAATCCAACCCACGTACTTCCCGTTCGTGGAGCCAGGCCTGGAATTGCTGATGGAATGTCCAGTGTGTCGTGGCGCTAAACCCAAAGATTGTCCAGGCTGCGGTGGTTCTGGCTGGATGGAAATCATTCCCTGCGGACCGATTCACCCATTCGTATTGCGCGAAGCGGGACTTGATCCTGATGTATATTCCGGGTTCGCCTGGGGATTTGGCTTGGAGAGATTAATCATGGTGAAATACCAAATTTCGGATATTCGTTACTTCCATTCTGGAAGACTAGACTTTATCGATCAGTTCTAATTCTATGCAAATTTCATATAACTGGCTGAAAAATTATGTTCCTGAATTTGAGATTCCCAATCTGGAGAATTTCAATTACAAGTTGGATACTCGCCTCAGCGAGGTCGACAAAGTCGAACCTCGAGGAGTTGGTTTGTCACATTTAGTGATCGCCCAGATCATGGAGGTCGAACCTCATCCCACCAACAAGCACCTACACGTGTGCCGTGTGGACGCTGGCGAAGACGCACCACGCACTATCGTGTGCGGCGCTGAAAACGCTGTCAAAGGCTTAAAAACTGTGTGCTGCTTACCCGGCGGACATGTGTATGATCCTAAGCATCACGACCAGATTGTCGACATCGGTGAGCGCAAAATGGGCGAGATTATGTCCGCTGGAATGCTTTGCTCGCCAGCAGAATTAGGCTTAGGCACCGAGCATAACGGCATCATTGAACTGCCAGAGAATTCTCAGATCGGCAAACCGGTCGCGGAATTATTCCGCGATGTGATAATTGAAATTGAAAACAAGAATTTGGCCCATCGTGCTGATGCTTTCTCCCACTTGGGAATTGCTCGCGAGCTAAGCGCCATCTTCAAAACTAGATTTGACCAGCGCATCCCCACATTACCTGCCGCTAGCGCCGAAGACGATCGCAAATACAAGATTAGCTTGCAGGATAGTGATTTGTGCAAGCGCTACACGGCCATCAGCATTACTGGCATCAAGATTGCACCGTCACCATTGTGGTTACAGATTGCTGTCAGCTACGCTGGCTTGAGACCGATCAACAATATCGTCGACATCACCAACTATGTGATGCTGGACGTCGGCCAGCCTTTACACGCATTTGATGCTGATAAATTGGCCAGCAATGAAGTAATCATTCGCAAGAGCAAACCTAATGAACAGATCACCACCCTGGATGGACTAGTCCGCAAGCTACCTACTGGCACCCTGGTGATCGCCGACACCAAGCATCCTATTGCCATTGCCGGAATCATGGGTGGAGATCACACTGCTATTTCTGACAACACTACCAATATATTCTTAGAGTCCGCTAATTTCGAGATGTACGGCATCCGCCGCAGCTCGCGGGCTCTGGGACTGCGCACAGATGCCAGCAGTAGATTTGAAAAGGGCATCGGGCCTGGTTCTACCACCTTGGGCCTAACTAAAGCTGTACAGATGATCCTAGACGTATGTGGCGGCGAAGTTTGCTGTGACATGATCGACGTATATCCTGAGCCAGAGCAGCCTAACATTGTGGTATTCAACCTCAACGCTGTGAAACGCTTGCAAGGTATAGAACTCGACAAATCGAAGCTCGTAGAAATCTTAAGTAGTGTGAATTTGGAGATTGAGAATCCGGAGCGAGTATCTGCTGACGCTTTAGTCAGAGCAGATCTCACCACTGAAGTAGACATCTTGATCCCCGAGTATCGTCGTGACATTCATGCGCAAGAAGACATCTTGGAAGAAATCGCCAGACTATATGGATATGAGAATATCCCGCATACGTTACCAAAGCGCGACTTAGAAGCACCCCTGCGCAATCGCAAGACTGACAGAATGGTAGCCATGAAGAAAGTGATGGCGGCTTCGGGATTGAATGAAGTGTACACCTACACTATGGTCGGCGAACAATTGTATAAGGATGCGCTGACTTCCAGTGATAATTTGCTGAAAGTAGTGAGTCCTATTTCCCCAGAATTATCTTTGATTCGTGATCAAGTAATGCCAAGCTTACTGGCCAAAGTGAAACAAAATCTTAATCGCTATTCCAGCTTCGGCTTGTTCGAAGTCAGCAGAGTGGCATTGAAACACAAACAGCCAGATGGCTTGCCCGATCAGCCTTATCACCTTGCTGGGCTATATATCGGGGCTAACGAAGTCGATACTTATCGATACTTGCGCCAAGCAATTGATAGCCTGAACAACGATGTCTGCGGCGGTAGACTACACATAGTCCAGAACGGACGTAGAGGTGACACTCCTGGGTATATGCATCCAGGCAAGTACGCCAATATTGAACTAGACAATGAAGTTATCGGCAGTATCGGCATCTTGCATCCGTTGGTGAAAAATAATCTGGATATTTCCGGATCGCACATTGCCGTATTGGAGATTGAACTTACAGATATCCTAAATCTAGAATCTAAAGTAGAGCCTTTCCACACACTATCCAACTACCAACCAGTCGTACGCGATTTGAGCTTCTGGCAGGGAAACAATACCAAGCTAGGAGAATTGCTAGACACCGTAAAGTCAGGCAAGATTACCAACCTGGATAGCGTAGATGTCTTGGATATCTTTCAAGCCAAAGATAAGAAAATTAGTTTCACTCTGCGAGTCACTCTGCAGTCTACAGACCACACGCTGACGCAGGCAGAAATTACAGAAGCCATCGATAAGATTACTTCCACGGCTAAGAAACATGGTCATGAGGTGAGATAGGTTAATTTGGATTTAAACTAAACAGTCCCGCATTAAGCGGGACTGTTTTAATTTACATAGTTAACTCTATTAGGTAGCCGTCACCGTGATGGTGGCAGTAATCAACGTACCAGTCGAGCCCTTACCTGCGGTCGCCCATACTGTGTAAGTACCAGCCACCGGGAATGTGAAATTGACAGTAGTCGTACCAGCAGTAGTTGGCGGACTGAACACTGTGTCTGTAACGACATTAGCTGAATTTTTTACATGTAGTGTCACGCTACTCAGACTGAATCCACTGCTCACAAATCCAGAGTAAGTGAATGTGTATGTTTGCGCAACGCCGTGGACCACAGTAGATGCACCAGTCAAAGTTACATCAGATGTCGCTGGGGTCAAAGTTACTGTCTTACCCTGCATTCCGACACGACCCTGAGTATCTGTGGCCACCGCAGTAATAATGTACGTGCCGTTGTCACCAGCGTACTGATTCATCACCCCTTGAGAATCTGGCATATCCAGATTGAACGAGCTTCCAGAGCTTAAGGTTACACTTCCAATCAAGTGATTAGCATTGGCACCAGTAGCGTCAAAGTAGAAGTCTACTTGCTTCACGCCCTGATTTGGCAATGGGGTAAAGGCATTTCCGGCAGCGTGAACTTTGAAATTGTTTCCTGTGGCTGTGATCGTAAACGTCAGAGCCGAGAAGAACGGATTCTGAGATGTGCTAGTGCCGCCACTACGATCCTTGTCGCAGTAGTCGCGCGGACCACCATTGGGCATACCTTTACCTTGAGTGGCTTGGTCATACATGTAGTTGTCCAGGAATCCTTGATACTCAGGTGCAGCCATCTTGTAATACACCGCGACTGCATCCTTAGCATGACCCGTGGCCACATCCACTGGGCGAGCCAAACGATCAGGCTGGTCATCACATACTTGAATTTTGCTGTAAGTCACATCGCTCGGCACACTCACATCATCCATCATGTAGCCTGATGCCAGTCCCTGATAAGATCCCAGACAGTTGCTGGTACAACCACCACCTTGGGTGATTCCGGCAGGACGCGGGAATTGAGTGGCTGCTGCAAAGTACGGGCTATCGCCAATTTGGCGCATATAGTCTTTAATCCATGGCGCTACCGCATTCTCCCCGAAAGCATTCAAGCTCATGTGCTGGCTGTTGTTATTTCCGACCCAGGCAATGCTGACAAAGTCAGGAGAGTAGGCGGCAATCCACGCATCAGTGCTGTTTTCGGAAGTTCCGCTCTTCACTGACACATCACGTCCATCCCATGACAACGCGTGGTTGTTTAACAAAGTCTCATTCAACATGTATACCGCACGTTCATCTGCTACTTTGGTCGGCTGCGGAGTGTACTCATATATAGTCTTGCCGGTGCGGTCCACAATCTTAGTAATCACTTGCGTGCGCACTAAGTTACCGCCGTTGGCAAATACGCCGTACGCTTGAGCGTGCTCGATTCCGATCACGCCTGAACCACCTAAGATTACAGATGGTCCAAACTGAGAATCGTCAGCAAATGTAGTGTATCCAAATGAGCGCAACGTCTGTAGGAACGTAGGAATACCGATTACTTTCAATACAACTAAGGCAGGCAAGTTACGGGAAATACGCAGCATATCGCCAGCAGTAGTCTGCGGACCAACGCCCATGTAAGTACCGTTCCAGTTCTTAACTGTGTAGCCACCGCCGACATCGATCGGGACATCAGGCAACACGGAGCCAGAGAATAATTTACCTTCTTTGTAAGCTTCATATGTACCGAAAGGCTTGGTGCTAGAACCAGGAGAACGTGGGTTGGCCAGCACATTTACTTGTGGGTCGAATAGACAGTTCTTGCCTTGAGCGTCACAACCTTCGCTAGTACCGTAATAGTTTTTAGAGCCCACCATGGTGATAATTTCACCGGTAGACGGCTGAGTGGTAATTAAGGCTGCATTGCTAAAGTCATAGACAGGACCGTAAGTATTTACGGCGTCCGCGACGCTTTGCTCCGCAATTTGTTGTAGATCGTAGTCAAGTGAGGTGTAAACCTTATACCCACCGGTCTGCAATTGAGACAGCGTGAATGGTTCGCCACCATTGTAGTTACCCGTCTGTAGCTGCTCCAAAGTGTAGTCCACAAAGTTTCCAGCTTTCTTGCCGGTAAAGATCGGCGCCCGGTATTTCACATCTTCCGTCTTAGCGGCAGTGATCATTTCGTCGGTCACTACATCTTCTAATTCTGGATTGTCTTCATTAGTACGGGTCTGGTTGTTGATCTTATCTTTGTAAGTCTGCATCTGGCCCAACACGTACATCTGTCTTTCTTTCAAACGAGCTTGATTAGCATTGGTATCGCTACCGATAGTCGGCGACAACCGCACTGGGTCTTGAATCATGGAGGCTAAGTCAGCAGCTTCGGCCAAGGTTAAATCCTTAGGAGTTTTGCCGAAATAGAATTGAGCAGCAGTGGTAATACCGTAAATCGTAGAGCCGAAAGGCGCGACTGTCAGGTACATCTGCAGGATCTGAGACTTAGTGTAAGCTTGTTCAATTTTCACAGAGAATAACAATTCTCGGATCTTACGCTCTAGAGTAGGCGCACTCTGGTCAGTAGTAATCTTGACCAACTGTTGGGTAATCGTACTACCTCCGCAAGTGGTACCGTTGTGCCGGGTAATGTAGTAAAGGCCGCAACGAATAATAGCTGCGGGATCGAATCCGGAGTGAGTGTAGAAATCAATGTCTTCTGCAGACAAGAATGCCCATTGCACGCGTTCAGGAATCTGAGTGATATCTACTGGATCGCGGTTAAACTGATTGAACATCTTGTAAAGCTGGGTACCATTGCGATCATAAATGACGCTGGTTAGCTCTTTATCTTGGAATGGATTTTCAACTGGGGGCAATTCATCATTAAGTTTCTGTAGGTAAGAGAAGAACCAAATTCCGCCAAGGATACCTACTACTAGGAATAATCCCAAGCACAACAATGCAATTTTCTTCAATTTCTGACGGGTAGACTTCGACAAACGATATTTCTTCAGCGCCGCAAATCTAGCCCGAGGACTATTGCGCGCAGCCATCTCCAATCTGGAGATCTGTTTACGCTTGCCCGGCGCGCCTTTACGACGACCGTCATTCATATTTATCTTGGTTGTGTATTTGCTAGCCATAGTACAAGTTGATTTAACTCAAAATTATAGAGTATTTCGCCAAATACTGGCACTATTTTAGCAGAATTGGGGTTTTCTATCTGCCGATAGACAGGTTGGGCTATAATCGCCCAACTCGGAATTGCACTGGAGGGTAGAGTATGGGTATACAGCATTCTAGTTTTCCGCAGTTCGTGAAAGTTAATGGTATCAAGTATCGGTTGCAAAAAACCGAGACTGGGAAGAAAGGCAAGCATAAGGGCTATTATGCAATTGCCGAGAAGCGCAAAGGCAGCAAGCAAGTCGTGTTGTCCCTGGCTCAAGCCCAGCATCAAGCAATGATAGGACAGTAGTCCACAAGGAGATCACAATGCGGAGAGTGATAGTAGTCAACCAAGCTGTCATCGTGTTTCCGAGCCAGGTCAAAGTAGCCAACGTGCTCTATGACTTGCGTCGGATTCAGAAGGGTTCAAACCCCCGTGGAGAATATACCGCGGCACCGAAGAGGCTACCAAAGGGAGCAAGGCGATTCATAAAGCTGAACATCTGGGAAGCTCAGAACGTGGCTTTTCCTGGCAACGCTGCATAATTCCCGAAGATAAGTCTTCAAATCAAGCGCCCTACGGAGCTTTAGCGTAGTAGGGCGCTTTCGCATTTCTGGTATAATTCTCAAACTCAACCAGGAGGCAGATATGCCTACATTTCCCAAGCGAATCACGATTGCTGGAGAACCGTACAAGCTCACAGGGATAAAGAAAGGTGGGACCCCAAAAGCGCAGTATAAGCCGATAAATGGCGGCAAACTGCTGACGCTCTCAGACATGCAGGTGTTGCGGATTACGCACCCGATGTCCGTGTTGCTGTCAAACTAGCAGGACAATGCAGCTCAATTGAGCTGCATTTACTTTTGTGTAGCGGTTGGAAATCGTTGTTATTGAAGACTCATTCACAAATACGGAGAGGCAGGGATTCGAACCCTGGGTGAACTTGCGCCCACGACGGTTTTCAAGACCGTTCCATTCGACCACTCTGGCACCTCTCCATAAATTTCTTCTTACAGTCGAAATTTACAGTAATCAGTGACTAGTAACCAGTAGTTAGAGGC
>CAYXSB010000005.1:0-18948 GCA_964466865.1 uncultured Candidatus Saccharibacteria bacterium | reverse complement strand
GAAGTTTTCTTTGGTGACGTGGAATGACGTGCCCTTCCCTTCTACGATTAGCTTGGCTACTTTACGCGCCAGCAACGTCAACGTACGTTCCAGCTGACGCACACCCGCATCGAAGCCTAATGGGCGCACAACGAGCGGCCATACATCATCATCGAAGCTCAATTGGTCTGGTCCAATGCCTGTAGCCTCACGCACCTTCGGCAACATGTAATCCTTGGCAATCTCTTGTTTTTCCGCATCGGTATAGCTACCGAAACGAATCACTTCCAGACGATCAAGCAACGCAGCGGAAATTCCACCTAAGTTGTTGGCGGTAGTGATGAAAATACACTGAGACAAATCAATCGGATAATCCAAGTAATGATCCACAAACGTGGAGTTTTGCTCCGGGTCTAAGATTTCCAGCAATGATGCCATCAAGTCCGCCCGCAGACCTGATTCACTACTCGTCTTGTCAATTTCATCCAATAGAATCAATGGATTCATTGTCCCCGCATGAATCAACGACTTCACAATTTGACCCGGCTCAGCATTTTCTTGCCCTACCGGCGTACCACGAATCTGTGACACATTACCCAGCGCTCCTAGAGCTACCCGGATAAACTTGCGTCCCAGAGCATTACCGATAGATTTAGCCATAGAAGTTTTACCTACACCCTGGATCCCCACGAAACACAAAATCGGAGCGTGAGATGAACTACCTTGCAACCGCGACATCTCTTGATGCTCAGCCGGATTTGCCGCGGCTTCGGCTACTACTGTAGAAGCTGGAACCGGAGCTGGCGTATTTGCTGGCGCAGGTGCGCCCATCGACTGCAGCTTCATTACTGCCAAATATTCTAGGATACGATCTTTGATCGGTTGCAAACCATAGTGATATTTGGTGAGATTCTCCTGAGCATTAGTCAGGTCGAGGTTGTCTTGTGTGTACTTACCCCACGGAATTTGCACTGCCCACTTGATGTACTGCTCCACCGGCTCGTACTCTTTGGAATAGCTACCCAATTGCACCATGCGGGTTAAGCGCAATAGCATACGGTCAATCTTCTCTTTCAAGCCAGCCGGCATCGGTACTGATTCTGCCATTTTCTTCAACTCTTCAATTTCTCCGGCTGGGTCAAACACCAAGGAAGAACTAGAATTCACGGGAACTGCCTGCCTGTCGTCAGACATGGTATTTACTGGGGAATCCGCAACTTGCGTTGGAGCTGGCAGGCCAACGGCCGCTACTGGTTCAGCAGTATGGATTTCTGGCGTAGAAGTTTGAGGTTGTGGAATGGTGGGCTGTGGATCCAAGTATGGGCTTTAAGTTATGCAATAGCTTATCATTACCGGCAGCAAACGGAAACAGTTAGCTGTGAGAGTCAACAAGGCACGGCTATAGGATAGGTGTGATATAATACAGACATCAACCGCTACATTTAGGAGGACTGACCATGCCCAATCCCATTTTGTGGATATGGCACAAGTTGTTCGCAGATCGTAATCAAGTAAAGATTGGTGGGCGCGGCAACATCCAGGTAAGCAACTCGCGTGACGCTCGGCAATTTCAGGCTGGCGGCGAGGAAAACATCCAAGTCAACACTGCTAGTAGTAGCGACGGAGGCACTCAGACTCAGATTGGTGGTAAAGGCAATAAGCAGAACATCAACTAGTCCCGCCTCGACATAAAAAAGCCGGTCCCGATTACTCGGGACCGGCTTTTCAAATTCTAGATTCTTACTGTTCTGACTTTTTCTCGCCCTCTTCACCCTCAGCAGCAGCTTCACCCTCGGCACCTTCAGCAGGTACGATTGGGTTGCCATCAGCATCAAGCTCTGGAGCAACTTCAACAGCCACTTCTTCGATCTTCTGAGCACCAACCACGGATACAATTGCGGTATTCGGGTCCATGTCGCTATCGAGTTCTACACCAGCTGGTAATTTCAAATCACCGACAGTAATAGAATCGCCGATATCCTTCAAGGATTCCTTGCTGACTTCGATATGGTCGGGCAAGTTAGCAGGCAAACAGCGCACGTGAATATTGTCCAAGCTCTGGATTACAAAGCCTAAGCCCAAGTCTTCAGATGGAGCTAAGCCAACTAGCTCAACAGGCACTTCAGATGAGATTTCAGTGTTCTTGTCAGTGACATAGAAGCTAATATGCAGAATTTCATCCGTCACCGGATTCATTTGCACTTCTTTCAACAATAATTTCTCGTCTTCTGCTCCCTCAACTGTAGCTTCGATCAAGTTGCTGTAACCAGCCTCCTTGAACACACGACGAAATGGAATTACTTCCACGGACATGTTCTTGCTGGCAAACTTAGGACCATACAAAGATGCAGGTACGATACCTTGCTTGCGCAGATTCTTCACTTGTTTGCCGGTAATCTCGCGCGGCACGATATTTAGTTTCTGCATAGTAAATTGAATAAAGGATTTAAGTTATAAAGCAGGAGCGGGCTTAATTACGACACGACGCTCTGGTTCTTCACCGCGACTTTCGGTAATTATGTCTGTTTTCTCAGCTGCGATCATATGTACAATTCTGCGTTCCCAAGGTTTCATCGGCAACAACTCCACTTCAGTACTGGTAGATATAGCTTCATCCATAGCCTTGCGGGTCACATCTTCGATGTATTTGCTACGAGCATCACGGTAACCGTTGATGTCCAGCACCAATCCATAATTCTCTTCTCCACGGGGCATGATCATGCTCAAGATGGTAGATAAGGATTCTAGAATGCTGCCATGATGGCCAATCAATTCTGCTCCGCCACCTTCGACTGTTAACTTCACGTCCAGGTACTTGCGGTTCTCTAAGTCTTGCACATCTACAGCGATTACGGCTTGTACGCCGATCAAATCAAGCAGTTGTGCGACTAGCTTTTCAAATTGTTGGCTTAGGTTCTGTTCGTCCACTTGGTAACTTTAAACTATTAGATTTCAACCGGTCTACGACAAGTTGTTGGATTATAACAAAGCCGCTTTGTACAGTCCAATAAAGGCTTAAGCCCGCAGGGAATGTCAGCGACATGAATATTAACAACAACGGCAAGATCATCATCGTCTGTTTGGTAGACTGCTGCATAATTTCGCTGAAATCTTCAGGCTGCTCAGGCTTTCCGTTCTTATCGAACTTTGGTTTTGCCTTTGGCTTGGCTACAACTTTAGTGCCATCCTGATTTTCTTTCTTAGTGCGCAAACCTAGCAAAATTTGATTGGACAAGTATTGAGTTAATCCTACTAGCAAGGCCAAAATGATATACGGGGCTACAGCCAATAAGTTGGAGTACCCTACTTGCGATGGCGAGCTGGCCAAATTGATAATTCCTAAGAATGAAGTGTTGATAGTTTGGTTGGCAGCTAATTGTGGGACGAAGCTGTAAGCCAGAGCGTTGAACCCACCAGCGCTATTGCTGATCAAGTCACGTACTACGTTCAAGATTTCAATCAAGAATACGAACTGAATGATTAAAGGCAAACATCCGGCCAATTGTGATGGCAAGTATTGAGACTGAATCTTCATTAGCTCTTGATTCTGCAGCTCTTTATCGTTTTTGTACTTGGTTTTTACTTCTTTAACCTTCTCGTTGAACTCTTTGTTGCCCTCGGCCATTTTGATCTGGCGCAAAGTAATCGGCAACGTAATCAAACGCGAAAGCACAGCCACCGCAATTATAGCCAAGCCTAAATCACCACCGAATAGGCGGTAAAGAATCATGACCAAGTTATAAATTGGCTGGTATAGAAGAGCAACGGTGATATCCATAGTTGATTGATCTAATTAGCAGGAAAACGTTGACATATTAGCACAGAAGTAAACCACAAAAAACAAACGTCACAAACAAATTACAAGCTACAAGAGTCGTTTCAGAATTTGTTATTTGGAACTTGTTTGTAATTTGGAGCTTGTGATTTGGAGCTCTACTCTGGTGGAGATGAGGGCGTTAAGCCCTGTCCAGTAAAACCCACCCCTCGAAGTACTTACAGACATATCTGATCTAATTTAGCCCGCCAGAGGCGGACAAGCCTTATGCAAAATAGAGACCAGCAAAAACTTTGCATAAGCGTTTGATTAATCTTAGTTACTAACACTCCAAACTAAAGAGTTAGCAAAGCATTCCGACTAAATGACGCCTAAGATCTCCCATCGGAAGAGAAAATAGTAGACGCCTGTCCGAAGACAGGAAGATTCACTTTAGGCTAATGCCAAAGCTGGGGAAGCTACGAGAGCCTTCATACCTTGAACAAAAGAGGCGAATCCTTGTTTAACGTTGTTGACGTTTAAGTTTTGGCTGCACGAATGCAGATTAAATTCTGTGATAACGGAGTGAACTTAACAAATCTCCGGTCTGCTCCTAGAAGCAAGTATTCACTGTCGAAATAACATCCCCCTTCTACTCAGAAGCCTTCTGGGCAAAAGGGAAATGTCAGTAACAGATTGTGAAATAGCTGACTAATTATAGCATATTCAGGTGTTTCACAGGGCTCTTAGATACGTAACATTCAGGCTAAATTGCGAGTAATTTCAGGTGAAGTTCTCAATTCCTCTACCTTAGATATAGTCTTAGTCAGTCAAACTAGGCTATGCTGGTGTATGGCGAACCTGATTTTAGTCCTAGGAGAACAATTAAACCTGAATTTAGCCGCCTTGCAGGAGGCGAATAAAGACACCGACGAAATCATCATGGTCGAATCGATGCGCCGCGCCTCCACTCTATCTTGGTCCAAACAGCGGTTAGTCTACACCTGGGCCAGCATGCGAGAATTCGTCGGAGAGCTCAGAACGGCTGGCTACAAAGTAAATTACGTTGATCTAGAAGAAAGTAAACGTCATAAGTTCCGCGACATCGTCGCCGTCAGATTTCACCGCGGAGAATTTACCAAAGTCATTGCTACCGAGCCTGTAAATCGCTCTACCCAATCCCAATTGCAGCTTCTGAGCAAAGCTATACCTTTGGAAATTAAACCTGGAAACCAGTTTTTGCTAGCGAATACTACATTAATGGCGGACCCTGGACTTAGCTTTGGAGAATTTCAAACTGAATTCTCGGCGGCCTTCAGCTTCACTCCTAGATTCCAAATAGCTCAGCATATTAAACAGGTATTGCCGATAACCAAGCAGGTTAAGCTACCTGCGAACCAGACACTCAGGCTAGTGGGCAGCATGGTGGACAAACATTTCTCTGGGAATCCTGGTTCGGCCAACGTGAATTTGCCTATAACCGCCGAGCAAATCTGGGACCTATTTACGAAGCCAGACTATGAGCTCGCCTATCTGATCACAGTGCTGGATAATGGCCTTAATTACGGGATAATTACGCCTTCTGAAGCCATCGTCCACCTCCCAGGTGCCAACTATGAGCTGCTACGTCAGCACATCGTCGTCCGCGAGTACTATCATTATTTATATTTAAACCGACCAGAAGTTCCACTCCAATTAACCAAGCAATTGCCAAAGAGCGCGTTTGCATCCGTCCCTTTCGCCGACATGAACTGTCTGTCACAAACGCTTACTGAGATCGATCTCACTGGCAATATTGGCGACATCGGGTACATTGCTGCCGTCCAGAATCTCGCCATATTAATGTCTACGACATCTGAAGATATTCGCCACTGGTTTGTGGAGCACACCCTCACTCCCGCCTGGCTAGCACAAGCTAAACTCGATTATGCACTCAGCACTCTCAGCATCAACGCCGCCAACTACATCAATCAAAACACGCCATACTGTCAGGCTTGCCGCTACAAGCCGCAGACTACCACCGGAATTAATGCCTGCCCGTACAACTTTTTATTCTGGCAGTTCTTAATCCAATACCAAGACCAGCTGGGCCAATTACCACATCTACAAACTCACTATCAACGGTTGAAAGAATTCTCCGCAGCCCAGAAACATGACATCGTCAGCGAAGCTAATGACTTCATCCAGATTGCCCGGAAACAATTAACTTTCCGGCAAGTACCAGCCGCGCGCAAACACTAAACCATACACCCGCTTTACTCCTGCTTGTTTGAGAACCCGAGCGCACTGCTCTAATGTACTTCCCGTGGTCATGACATCATCAACCACAATCACCGCTTCCGGGAGCTTGGCTTTAACGTTAATTGCAAATGCTTGTCGGAGATTTCCCAGTCGGCTCATTCTCCCTTGCCCCAGCTGGCTATGAGTAAATTGGCTCCTGGTTAACAAGTCTGCGCAATTAAATCCGATGATTCTGGCAATATCCGAGGCTAGCAATTGCGATTGGTTGAAACCCCGCCATTTCTGGCGATAGGCGCTAGCCGGTACGTAAGTCAGACAAGCTCCAGTCACTTCCGGAGATTCCCGCAGCGATGCGGCTACCAGCTTGGCCACATCATTGATTACCGCGTAGTAAAACTGGTACTTTACTAGCAGCATTAATTTCTCTGCCAGCGAGTTATAGACGTAGCCTACGATCACTCCATCTAAATGTGTGTGCTCGCGGCAATCTTGGTGTACCATCCCCGTGCGCGATTCGTGCCGGCACACATGGCAGTGCTGCACATAATATGGCTTCAGCTTGGTGCGCAGGCAGCGTCTGCAAATGTAGTTCCCCACTCTACCGCAGCCCACACAGCATTTGGGAATGAGCAGATCCAGCGCCATGCTCGTGAGCGTAGAATTCTGTTCTAAACTTTTAACCATATTTGAGTAAAATTATGTAGTAAACTAACACCACAAGATAAAATTCTGCCGAAATTTAGCTTACACATTGATGCAGATTCTCAATCGCCCCGTTCAGAACTATGCCCGTTCACGCCAGGGATACAAGCCAGAAGCCATAGTCATTCACGTTGCTGAAGGCGACACCACGTCGGCTTGGGACAAATTCAACAATTCTCTGCTCCGCAACTCCACTCACTATTTAATTACTCAAGCCGGGGAGGTTTGGCGTCTAGTCGAAGAAACTGACACCGCCTGGCATGCCGGCGGGGTAAATAAACCTGCCTGGACTCTGCTCAAACCCGGAATCAATCCCAATCTTTATACTATTGGAATTACATTTGAAGGCTATGCTGGCGAACCTTGGTCTGACTTGATGTATGAGCGTTGTAGTCAGTTAGTAGCTGCCATATCTGCCCGCTGGGACATACCCGCTGACCGCCAGCACATCGTCAGCCACTCGCAAATAAACGCGCTCCGCAATGATCCTGGCCTGGCAGCCGATATCCACAGAATCGTGGCCGGCGCTAACGACATTTATCCTGACGGGAATCAAGCTGTGAAACCAGCTGACGTTACCGATAATCGCCTCGCGGCTTTACAACTAAGTCTGTCAGCTGCAGAAACTGAAAATGCGAAATTGCATGACGCTCTGGCCGAAACCAGCCATGAACGCCAGGAGCAATTGCAGCGGCAGAATCTAAATTTCTCGGAAGAACTATATAAGCTGCAACAGCAACATAATGATCTCAAGGTCAAGTTTCAGACCTTGCAAAACAAATGTGATACCCTAGCCAGTCAGCACCTGGCCTACCTCAGCCAATTTTCAACTTCCGAGCTAGTATCGGCTATAATCAAACGTATTTTCCGCAGGAAATAATCATATGGGACAAATATTAGGCGTCGACTATGGCACGCGGTTTATAGGGCTAGCCATTTCTGACGAAACACAATCAATTGCCACCACGCTCCCGACGTTGAGAATCTCGCGTGGACGGGAGCCGCTAGCTACTTTAAAACGCGAGCTACCTAAACACGCCTTAGATAAAATTGTCATCGGTTTGCCTACCGGCCTGGAAAACAAGCCCACTCAAATCTCCAAGCAGGTGCAGCAATTTGGCGCTGCCTTGCAGCAATTTACCACTGCCGAAATCGTATATTGGAACGAAACTTACTCGTCGCAGCAAGCAGAACAGGTTAAAATTCGTAAGGGCAGCAACGACAGTCATAGTCATGCCGCCAGAATAATTTTGCAGGAGTATTTAGATCATCTTAGTTCTGGAGTTTAATCAGATATGGCCTCTAAACCAATGACCAAAAAAAGATTCAATAAGAAATTACTCGCTATTTACAGCGTTGGCTTGCTAGCGCTATTACTGGTGTGCGGGATAACTGGCGCCTATTTGTGGTACAGCAATGCTATCAACACGCCTGCAGCCGGAGGCACCGCCCCACTCACTTTGAAAGTAAAAGCTGGAGAAACTGTAATGGATATCGCACCCGCAATTCAAAAAGCCGGTGGTCTCAATAGCTTGGACGCATTCAGGATCTACCTGCGTATTAATAATGTGAGTGTGCCGCTACAAGTTGGCACATATGAAATACCTCTAAATCAGACTATCCCCGGACTCGTTGCTGAACTGCAGAATGGACCAAAGTTGCTTAGCGTCAGCGTTACTATCCAAGAAGGATTACGTGCAGATGAAATTAATGACATTCTAGCCGTCGCATTTAAAGACGTACCCCATCCATCATTCTCTAACGATGAATTTATGCAAATTGTCACCGATCCTGACAGTCATACATTTCCCAGTGAAATCAGTCAGTTCTTAAACACCTACAAGCCACAGGGCAAAACTCTGGAAGGTTTTCTATTTCCCGATACATATAATATCGGTATCGATGCGTCCGCCCAGGACGTAGTGAACTTAATGGTTAGCAATCTGATCACTAGACTGCATGCTAACAATATCAATCCTGATGCTGGCACTCAGCTAGCCAGATTCTATGACGTGCTCACCATGGCCAGCATCGTCCAGAGAGAAGCTTCCGGACTTACAGACGACAAAATGATTGCCGATATTCTGATTCGTAGACTAAACCAAGGCTACGGATTGAATGCAGATGCTACCGTGCTCTACCCTTACAAACGCTGGACGCCTGCGCCGACCGCTGCTGAATTACATACTGATACGGCCTACAACACATACATTCATTTCACACTGCCGCCAACTCCAATTTCCAACCCAGGCATCGACAGCATCAATGCGGTATTGAATCCTACAGCCAATACCTACTACTATTATCTTCACGGCAAGGATGGGCAAGTTCACTACGCCCACACTCTGACCGAACAAACCGCAAACGCCAGATTATATTTGTAAGGAAAGTGGGCGATAACTAGTGCTTGGTCGACCTAATTCGACTATACTGTACTTGCACAATCTGCCCTAACCGATTTGGCTCCAGCCAACGCGGGTGCCTTCATGGTAAACGATTTCTATGTATAAAGACGCCTACCCTACAAACAATGGTAAAATCCAAGTGTCAGTGGTGCAGTTGGTGGTGATCACTTTGACATTGCTAGTAACGTTTGTGCTGCCCGCCGGAGCCATCACTTACTACCGCAATCAGCAAAATGCCGCTCCCTACACTGCTCAAGCCTTGGCCAATCGTCCGCAGACCGGTCGTGTGGCCGGAGCTGCCACTACCGCTACCAACATCGTCCACATCCCAATTTTAAATCTGGATGTGAATCTAGCCACACAAGCTGGTGTATTGTTGATAGGAGCATTATTATTAGCCGGTATAGCTTTGATTATTACAATCTTTTTGTTGATCACGCCGTCTAAACGGCCAAGCAAAAACCTTACATGGAAATAAAATCACAAGCACCTCAAAATCACGTTTACTCCACTGCCAAACAAGTGGCAGCAGCTCACAATAAACCTCAGCCTACCGCACCGGCTCCAGCGCCAGTCACCGGTCGAGAGCCCTCTTTGGACCTATGGCGTGGAATCGCCGTGGTCAGTATGATCATCACCCACGCCATCGCTTTCTTTCATATTGGAAACGATGGCTTTGTAAATGCAGTTGGCAATGTCGGCGGCATCATCAGCTTTACCATGTTTATGTTTGTGTCAGGAGCATCAGCTTATCTGTCTTACATCAAATATGATGAGACTGCTGACAGCGTCAAACTCGGCAGCCGTCGTCGCCGAATTCTGAACCGGTCTATCACACTGCTGGGGTGGTATTACATCGTGGCGTTTGTAGCTTCAATCCCGCTCTACTCGATACCGCCAAACTTGGGCTGGATCGACAACATTGGTCGCACAGTTCTGTTTATCAATGTCCCGCAGTTCACCGAATTTATCTTTCCATTCATCGTCCTCGGGTTGTCATTGATTCCTCTACGACGCGTGTATAAGTTCATCGTCGAACGCCCACTACTGACTATTTTCTCCAGCTTCTTGATTTACATTCTGGGAGCAGTCCTATTCACAGCGCAGACTCAAGGAATTGTCGCCGATCTCAAATCGCTGATAGTTGGCGAGCAAGATTGGCATCGGTTCCCACTGCTGCAGTATTTGATCATCTATTTGTTTGGTATGGCCTGGGGCAGATTCTTGATGCGTTACTCTCAGGCACGAGTGCGCATCCGGGCTTCTCTCCTCATCACCGTCGTCACCGGCGTGTTGGGAATTCTCGGTACTATTTCATTTAAATACACTCAGTTCGCTTGGCTGGATCCTGCAGGCAGATTTCCACCGTCATTGACTTTCATTTTCTACGGATTGTTTGCCGGATACTTAGTGTTCCTGATCTTGCAGCTAACGAAGAATCTTGATCTGCTGGGCATTGGCAAGACTATCGTGCAGTACATGGGAGTAAACGCTTTTGATTACTTCATTTTCTCGACTATTCTATTATTCCTGTACAAATACATTTCCGCCGACGCCCACACAGATTCCACGATTATAGTGTTGGTAATGTTCTTGGTATTGATGGTCGTGACCACCATGCTGAGCATTCTCAAGGAGAATGTGATCCACTCGCTCAAGATGCAAACCGGCGAAGACGAGGGCTTCAAGTGGCTATTCAGCGAACGACTAGTAGTAACTGTAATTATGATGGGAATCATACTGGTTGCTGGCATGGGCATATTCCAAGGTCGGGTCAGCGGCAGTACGCTAAATCCGGATACTGTAGCTTTCCACAAACGCTTGTTGCATGAAGATGAATGGCCATTCTGGTGGGACAACAGCTACAATTTCTTCCGCGAAATATTCATTCAGAATGATCCTAACTCCAATCCAATTCAGCGTAATACCTGGTATTCGCTGGGATTTGATCATAGCTCGCTAGTCAGCCAAGGTCAGTCCGCAGCCAGTGGCGCCGACATCAGAATTGTCTATTACAATGACGCCGACGGTAGCTTTAGTGAACTGCCATTTATTCTTAACGGCACCAACACTGCTAGCGCTAGCGCCGTATTCCAGCTGCAAGCAGATATCGCACCCGGTACTAAGGAAGACAACTACTTCCTGTATTATGGTAATGCTGACGATACAGCCTACCCGCAATCCAAGACTACCCCACTGGCGATTCAGACCGCCGGCATCACCATGAGCAACGTGTATAGTCACCACATTACTGGAACCACTAATCGCAAATGGCTACTTAAGCAAGGCACTGTGTCACTACAGTTGAAGACGTTGCTATTCACTGCCACCTTGGATAGTACTCTATCTCCAGATAGCAGCGTCACTTACAACATTGTCGGTACCGATCTTCGTGGCATCATGGACAACTTGGGCAGCAGCAAATTCCAAGCTTCGATTCAGATCAACGATCTGCCTGTCGGTACTTACAAGATCCAAGCCATTGCCCGCCAGCCAGACAACAAATTAAAACTTATCGAAAGTGGTTATACCAGTTTCTACGTTACTTATCCTCTGTATGTGACCTGGACTCAAGACTGGGAAGGTTGGGACGTCCCCGATAGCTGGTTGACCCAACTTGATGCTCTAGCTAATCACTATGGAATTCCTATGACCGAATTCTTTAACCCCCGCATTTATGTGACAAACGCTGTGTCTAAAGATCGCGCCGCCGCTATGACTGTGTGGGTAGAAAATCGTGTTCAAAATCATAACGATGAGATCGGACTGCATTTGCATATGTGGTACGACATGGTGCAGGCCGCCGGCGTTGCGCCGCACTATAGCCCTTACGCTGGCTGGTTGTATGCCGACGGTGGTGGTGTCGCTGCTTACGCCTACACCACTGACGAAATGGTAAAAATCATCAACTGGTCTAAGGACGAGTTCCAGTCCAACGGATTGCCGGTGCCCACATCGTTCCGCGCAGGCGGCTGGCTGTTGGGTACGAATACAGTAGCGGCTCTACAGCAAACAGGATTCTTGCTCGACTCTTCGGGCAGAACTGCATTCGCACCAAACGGTGGATTACCTGTGCCATGGCATCTCTCAGAAACCACCAAGCCATACAAGATGAACAAAACAGACATTAATAGTAGCGCTGACCCTACTTTCAATATTTGGGAATTCCCCAACAACGGTGCTGACTCAATCTGGTTCGATGCCACGGAAATGATTCGTCGGTTTGATCTGAATTATCCAAATAAGGGCGGAATCATGCAGCAACCACAAGTACTCACCTACTTGTCACACCCACCATTCTTTACTATCGACCAACCGAGAATGACACAAGTATTCAATTACATCTCTAACTATACTTACAAGGACGATAAAGGCCCGGTAGTATATACTACTCTGGATAATGCTTATTACGCTTGGGACCGGTCCGGAACCGCTAGCAATTAACTATGCCGTCAACCATTGATTTCGACATTCTATTCACATTTGCGGTGATACTCATCGGAGCAGTCGTAGTTCTCGATCTGTTTCTCACGGTGCAGTTTTTCCGTAGGATGAATAAGAAGACAGGCAAGGCTACCAAAGTTAGTCTGGACAATCCTCAACCTAATCCCGCTAAGCCAAAGCTAAATTCTCCAGCTTTAAATAAAGTTACCAATGTAATCTGGAGTTTGCGATACGTGCTCATCCACGTAATATTCTTAAGTATAGGCGTATACGTCCTGACACTTGGTCTATCGCCGTCACCACGTATTCAATCCAGCTACCCTACTCCTGACGCAAACTGGAATGACTATACCCAACCTATCACCATCGTATTCAACGAGCCTGTAGACATTAGTAAGTTGAAGCCCAATCTGTCAGTCGACAGTCTGCAAGGTCAGTGGGTATATGAGAGGTATCTCGGCTTCTTGCCAGTCACTCGCGTCGCCAAATTCTATCCGTCAAATACGCTTTTACCCGACCAGCGGATCGTCATCTATATGACCGGTGTTGCCCGCTGGGGTGTAAATGAAAGCAACGACCATGCGTTGAACTTCTATAGTCAAAAAGAGCCAGAAGTTATGTCCGCTCTACCCGAGAATGACGCCACCGAAGTAGACGTAAGCACAGCTATTACATTCAAGCTTACCGCCGCCAATCAGCCATATGACAAGTGGGAGTTCGAGATCGATCCCAAAGTAGATTTTCAACTGGAGAATCCTGATGCTTATACCTACATCTTGAAACCAAGCAAGCCTCTGTCCCAAAGCCAGACTTACACAGTAAACGTATTCCGTACTGCCATCACCTATGACACCACGACGCTGCAACAGATATCTCAAGACAACCGTCAGCAAGTGCATCAGTTGATGTTCACCACCCGTAAAGCTCCATTAGTAAGACAATTCAGCCCTAGTGGCACAGGCGTGAAAGAGAATGTCCCGATTCAAATCGTGTTCGACCTACCGATGCAGCAGCAAGAAACTCAGTCTGCGATTCAAATCACTCCCGCCATCGTCGGTACTTACGCCTGGAGCGATGATCATACATTGGTATTTACTCCAAACACACCGTTAGCTAAAGAAACTGCGTATACCGTGACTTTGCCCGCAGGCTTACACAGCATGAGCGGAGGTGCTACAGAAGCCGCCAGCTCATATACCTTTACCACCATCGGCGCTGTGCGAGTTAACTCATTCTTGCCAAATGATGGCAGCGTCAGAGCTTCCCGCAATACTCAAGTCCGGGTGAACTTCGACCAGGATGTCGATCATAATTCTGCCCAGTCCAAGTTCAGCATCAGCCCTACCGCCAACGGCAACATCACTTGGGATGGCGATAATTTGGTGTTCACACCTACCACTCCATTTGCTTTTAGCACCACGTACAAAATAAGTCTGAGCCCAGGAATCAAATCCATCGACGGCCTAGATAGTCGTGATGAATTCCACGCCTCATTTACTACGGTGCCAAATCAAACTGTGGTCGGCGGATTCGTATGGCATCATCAAGATTATGAATTCTCCTGTGCGGTTGCTTCCGCAAAAATGGTCCTAGCCTGGAAGGGAATAAATGTCAGTGAAGATACTATCATCAGCAAGACCGGACAAGATACGAGTCCATATGTCTGCAGCAATGGCAGCTGTACTTGGGGTAACCCTGCCCGTTCGTTCTTAGGGTACGGCAATGGCTCCGGCAATCTGTCTGGCACCAACAACTACCCTGCTTACGGCGTACATTGGGATCCAATCAATAATGTATTTGCCAGCTACGGACTGAAGACGCAACTTTTCCATGGCGGCTCAGTGCAGCAGTTGGTGCAAGCTATTACCGCTGGCCATCCGATCCAGATCTGGTGGTATAACGGCGTCAGCAGCGGCACTACAGTCAGCTGGAAGGATAATCAAACTGGTCAAACCGTCACTACCATCAACGGTATGCACTCCGTCGTCGTCATCGGATTCAATGGCGATCCCGATAATCCTAGTAGCTTTATCACTATGGACCCGTGGTTTGGCAGCTATGCTACTTACAGCGCATCCGCACTTGCTTACCAATGGTCGTTCTTCAATAACACCGGAATTATCGTCTTCTAGTCGGCCATTGTTGACAATTAGGTGTTGATCGTTGATCATTAACCAAGATTACTTGCTTTTCATGATAAACCGCTTAGATATCAAAGGTCTGTTCTTCATCATATTTCTGATTTTGTTGAGTGCGTTGATGTGGCAGATTGTGTCTCCATTTTTCAGCATTATTCTAATTGCTGTGGTGATTGTGGAGCTGTTGTATCCGATGTACAAGCGGATTCTGTCCGTAGTGGGAAACGCCGGAGTTGCCAGCATTATTTCTACCATCATCACGCTAGTAGTGGTGATTGCACCGTTGGTAATTCTGTCTTTGCTGATCTTGTCGGAAATTACACACATTACTGAAACTCGGAATATCCCCGAGTGGATCGCCTTAAGCGAGACTGCGATTAAATCGCTGATTAGCAATATCAATGTATTCTTGTCTAGCCTGGGGATCGCCGCACAAAATCAAATCACTACCCCTGACTTGGTAGCCATCACCAATAGCGCTTTGGATCAAGTCAAAGCTGGACTTCTACCACTCACTACCAGCATTATTAGCTTGAGTCTGAATACTTTGTTCAACTTGTTCTTGCTGATCATTACTCTGCTCTACACATTCATCGCTTACGAGAAACTCCCGAAATTCATCAGCAGTATTTCGCCGCTTGACGATGACCTGGACGCATTGCTATTTCGCAAGTTCACCGAAACCATTCGGGCTGTGATTAAAGGGAATTTCTTAGTGGCCATCGCCCAAGCATCTGCCGTCAGTGCCATGATGTTAATTATGGGCATTGGAGCACCAATTTTGCTGTGGTTAACCATGGTCCTACTCTCCTTAGTACCGATCGGCTCTGGACTCGTGTGGTTCCCGGCAGGTTTGGTCTTAATATTCAGCGGACATCCTGTAGAAGGCATAATTCTCATCGTGTATAGCGCCATTGTCATCAACGTCATCGATACTCTGCTGCGACCTTACCTGATCAAGAACACCATTAAGCTACATCCGTTGATCATTATTTTCTCAGTCATCGGCGGTATCATCGTATTCAACAATCCATTGGGAATATTCTATGGTCCATTGGTAGCTGTATTCTTCAGCTCAATGATGGCCGTGTACAACGAACATTTTGCAAACACTACTATACTTGGCCATGCGGAACATTCACCCCATTCTTAAAACTGCAGGCAAAGTAGCAGGAATTAGTTTGGCGGTGGCAGCCGTGTTTGGCTTGTACCTAGTATTCATCGGCATCCCCAAGACCCAGGCGCGCAATTACTACAATAAAGGTGTGTTAAGTATTCAAAGCGGGCAAGTACGGGAGGGTTTACAGGACTTTCAGACAGCAGTTAGTTACTGGCCAGAACCATACATCGTGGCCCAGCTAAATGGTTTGCAGCAATTAAGCGATTAGACTTTACGGTCAGCCAGGAATAGATACTCTACTGCGGCATGACGATTCTTAGATTCCATTTGCAGATCTAACAACTCCAATACTCCATCATTCAAAACTAACAACAGCTGTTTACCAAGGCGTATGATTTCCAGTTTATCTTGCTGCACATCTGCAGGTAATTCTCCGGGGAATATTTGGGCAGCAAATACCTTTACGCGCTTCTCACCTTGCTCCGTCGGGTAATTAAACCAAGCAATCGGCCACGGATAAAAAGCTCTCACCATTCGCTCTGCCATCTCCACTGGAGTTTGGAAAGTTATTTCGGCTTTATCTTTAGCAATATCCGCCTCGTAACAGAACGTGGCTTGCGATTCATCCTGCGGAATTGCATTTGCAGTACCGGAAGCGAGTTGTGGCAGCAATTGATGTAGCATCTCCACGCTTACTTCCGCCAACTTAGCCTTCAAGCTTTCCGTAGTGTCTGCAGGCGAAATCTCCACTTCCCGCTGGGCGTAAACTTCCCCAGCATCCAAAGCTTTCACCAGCTTAAAAATGGTCACCCCAGTAACTTTCAGCCCCTGCAGGATTGCCATCGGTACCGGCACTGCTCCCCGCAGCTGCGGCAACAACGAGCCATGAAGATTTAATGCCCCCAGCCGCGGTTGCGTCAGCATGTCGTCAGGAATCATCTGACCGTAAGCGGCCACGATAATTAATTCCGGATTGGTTTCGTTTAGGATTGTTTGTGATTCTGCGCGCAGCTTTTCTGGCTGAAATACCGGAATTCCATGCAGATCTAGATTCTCCAGTGATTGTTTCAGCGGTCCGCCTTCCAACTGTTGATCGCGGCCTACAGGCTTGTCTGGCTGAGTCACCACGCCTACGATTTCCGCGTCCTCAAAGCCTAACAAAGCTTTAAACACTGGAACCGCAAATTCTCCTGTACCGATAAATAGTATGCGTAACTTCTGCATGATTATTTTGATAGACTATAAATGATTTAGGAATTATACAATGATACTCTGGCAAATATTGTACTTTGGCATATTACTTATTCGGATTCTGTCAGCGCTATCTTTGCCGTTTGCACCTCTGGTTGCCTGGGTAGTCGGCCGTGTCACCGATACTGTAGATAACAACATTGCCATCCGGGCCGGGGTTAAGTACCTGCAGTATCAGAAAATAGATAAGTCGTTGGACTTTATATTTCGGCTGTCCATAGTGATCACAGCGTTCTTACTAAACTGGCCAGTGTTCTGGTTATTTCTGGTCCTATCCATTTACCGCACCATTGGTGAGTTATTAATCGTAGGTAACGACTATTTCCACAAACAGAAATGGTTTTTACTATTTCCGAATGTAGTAGATTATCTATTTCCACTCTACATTCTCTACTCACAGGGAATATTGCAAATAAACTGGGAAGTTTTGGTCGTTATCGCACTCATTGTAAAAGTTGCTGCAGAGTACATCAGTCACGTTGTGCACTGGAGTGATCCATTAACGATCGCGACTATTAAGCATTACCCTGCTTACGGAAAGCCCACCGCTTAACTGCGCACACAATCCCAACGAGAATAAATCCGCCGGCGATCAACCATTGGGCATAAGTTAAGCCATACACTCCACTGTTTCCATCGATACGTAAGAAGTCTAAGCTGAAACGAATAATCCCGTAACCTGCGAGATAAATCATAATCAAACGATAGTCGCGCATGCCGCGCTTCCATAAGCGATACAGAATTGCGAACAGTACCAGATTTGCCAGTGCCTCATACAAAAACAGCGGCTGGAAAAAATCGTAGGCCACGTATTGCGGCTTGCGAAATTCCAGGGGAATAAATTGGCCCCATGGTAAGTCTGTCGGTGGTCCATACAACTCATGATTGAAAAAGTTGCCTAGACGACCGATAGCCTGCCCTAGCGGAACCACTACTACAGTTACGCTCAAAACTAATTGCAGTGGCAATTTGCGGTATCTGGTGTAGAAATACAGCCCCAACGCGCCACCGATCAAACCCCCAATAAATCCCAGTCCACCATTCCAGATGGCAAACACATTGATCGGGTTACTGGCGTACAAATAGAAGTCGGTAATCACGTGATAAGCACGGGCGAAGATAATTGCTGGGATGAATACAAACATCAAGCCTTCCCACACATCTGCGGCTTTCAGGACTGGCTCTTGCTCGATCAAAACACTTACCAAGTATGTACACACACCAAAAGCTGTAAGCAAAGCTAGTGAATATAGATGTACTTGAAGCGGACCTAAGTTAATATCCTGCGGAATCGTGACTATTCCGCGCAACGCTAGCGTCAGCAAAATTACCAAGTTGAGCGCAATCAGCACTACAAACAGCTTTCGTAAATTTGAGAACGTAAGTAGTTGCTTAGCTTTGTCAGTAAATCGTTTCACAGAAGACATAGTGAAGTTTCGCTCAGAAATAACGTTCATAGAATATATTCTCCCCCGCAGTACCCTGCTTCAGCAATAGCTGCTCCACATCATCGATCATCACTTTACCACCACAGATGTAGGCATGAACATTAGGATCTGTGATATCGGGAATCATATCAGTAATTCTCCCCACTCTCCCCTGCCATCCGGCGACCGGCTGACTGATAAACGGTGTGTAGTGGAAACTAGCATATGCGTTTGCCAACGCTGTTAATTGTGAATCCCAAATCAACCGCTCTTCGCTACGCACGCCTAGACACAAATTAACTTCGCGACCGGACTTAATTACTTCCAGCTCGTGATGAATCATGGACAAAAAGGGAACCACGCCGGTTCCGGTAGCAAAAAAGTACACAGAACGATCATCCGGTTTGTAAGTGAATTGGCCGAGCGGCGCCAGGATATTCGCGGCCTGCCCTACTTCAGTATCGGCGAAAAATTTAAACGCCGGACC
>CAYXSB010000004.1:6937-19626 GCA_964466865.1 uncultured Candidatus Saccharibacteria bacterium | reverse complement strand
TTGAGCGAATATTGGCAACGTATGAATCACAGCGATAGCCGGATTCTCTTAGAGTCAGCTAACTGTCTGCTGCTGGAAATGAACTTAGATGAAGAATTAAACCAGCTGGCGGCTATGCGTCCTCAAATTATGATCGTGAACTCTAAAGACGAGCCGAAGTTGTTTCAAGAGCAAGCGGACTTCATGCGCAGCATATTTACCTCAGAAAATAGCTATTACATCGCAGGTGAGCACTATGACTTCATCCTGCGTCCAACTTCTGCAAGTGTACACACCGTAATGAAGTTTCTCCTGGATCAGGACACGGCCTTATCTATTGCTGAGACTATTGGAGAATTATTGAGAAAGGGATTACGGTTTGGAAGGTAAACTATATGGAGTCTAGGGGAATCGAACCCCTAACCTCTCCCATGCCATGGGAACGCTCTACCAATTGAGCTAAGACCCCGCAAGTAAACGGGACAAATTACAAGCACCAAATAACAAACTCTTAGGAAGCAGGGGAATTATATCAGGTCAATAAGTGTTTTTCATCTAGATAAAGGCCCCAAGGCCTATATCAGTAAAAAAGAATTCGTTCATCCAGATAAAGGCCTTTGGAAGTTATTGCTTGCAGCTGACGTCGCCACTGTCGATACAATTGTACGCAGCTTCACTACTATTCAGAGTCACAGTGTAATTGTAGGTGTATTTCTGAATAGTCCGCTCTACTTGCTGTTTGGCGTAGTTTACAGTTTGACCACTGGTAGTAGCCGGCCAGGTGCCTTTGAAATTCACTTTAGTGCTGCCAGCGGCATCCTTCACTACGTCTACTGTGATATCAGAGCCTAACAACTCAGTGCGGAACTTCGTTGAGGTAACTTTCTCCTGTTTGAAAGCTAGCAAATCATTTAGAGCTTTCTGGATCAAATCTGTCGATGTGTATTTAGGCGTAGACAGATACGGGACTAAGTAGTCACCAGTTCCGGGGATCGCAATGCTACCGACAGGTAAGTCAGCAGCCGTAATCTTACCACCAGTAAAGTCAGGAGCCATCGCCACTAAGTACACATACACGTCCGCAGATGTAACGGTCGTCGTAGCAGGCGTCTGGTCAGTAGTTGATGGAGTCGTAGATGTACTCGTAGGCGTGGTTGCTGGCACATTTACTGTGACATTCACTGGACCATTGGTGAACGCATAGATAGCCACGCTACCAATTACTACTATCAAGATTAACAACACCACAATTACACCGACTGCTATGCGTCCTGGAGTTATTTTGAATGGTAACTTCTTGAGGGGGGCAATATCTGCGGCAAACTTAGGCGCTTGATACTTTGCACTATTTACAGGTGTTTCATTAATGTGTGGCCCACCCGCTGCCTCTGGTGCGGCTTCAGCCGCGCCCATATGCGAAGAGCTAGGACCAGCAAGAGGAACTACTACATTTTGAGATTCATTCTCTGCCATTTACAACTATCTAATAACTTACACATTCTATAATTATTTGCTCCACTTTCAAAGCCAAACTTTATATATAGTTATCCACGTAGAATTATGTAATGTAGTTTTTAGTAACTGTGAGCTCTCTTCTTATTGGTAAGAAGTTTCAGGTGATTGAGCAACTATTGTCCGGAGCAGATAACAATGTAAGATGAGCATACGTTACTTAGCGAAGTTTTAGCTAAGTAATCTAACATTAAAGAAACATATTCTGTCCGTCCTACACTAAAGCTGCGGAGGACATTCTACGCAGGGCTGAATTCTACGAAACCCATCGGGTGAAGTAGAATGGACCCAACCGGAATCGAAAGCCAAAGGCTCCCCTTTGGGGCCGGTGCTTATTCACTAGTTGGGAAATCTATGGAGTCGAAGGGACTCGAACCCTCACTTTCCACAATGCGAATGTGGCGCTTTACCAATTAAGCTACGACCCCATATGAAGCAGGGAATTATATCAATTACATTGAGTTTGAATAGCTGATTATTCGCAGACTATGGTCTGCGGTACGGAATATATGGAGACGGATCGATAGATCTATGGTTGTAGATGAGTGTGAGATGTAAATGCGTGCCAGTACAATTACCAGTGCAGCCCATTAGCATGATATCCTGGTCCTTCTGGACGTAGTCGCCCTTCTTTACCCACAGCAAATCACCATGTAAGTACTCGGTCATTACGCCACCACCATGGTCGATAATAATATAGTTACCACAGTCTGTGTCACAGTCAAAGGATGTACCGGAGCCAGCATAAATCACTTTTCCAGCCGCAGCGGCACGCACCGGACAGCCAGGAGAATGCGCCAAGTCGACACCGTTGTGCCACGATGTATATCCACGCATCCACACATAACCCGCGCAGTAAGGGTTGGTCAAAGGATCGTCAAATGTACCGGCTGGCAGATTGCCCAGTGGCAAGTTCAAGTACACGCCAGAAGATACGTAACCTCCGGTACCGGCATTGAAATATGCAGGTGCGGTAATCTTACCTCCAGGTACAAAGATCTTTTGTCCAGGATTGATGTTGTAGTCAGGAGGCACTAAGGAGTTCAACTCGATAATATCGAACCTGTTTCCCCCTGTGAGCTTAGCGATAGAATCCACAGTATCTCCGTCCACAGCTGTATGCAGTACACCGTCTACCTGAGGAATCAACAACACCCAGCCAGGCTGCAGGTTATCGTTGAAAGGACTGAGAATCTTATCGTTTGCCCACTTGATAGTATCTTTCGACACGCCACTGCCCGAAGCAATGGTGTCCAAAGTATCATTGGCTTGCACTGTGTATTTGGTAACTTTGTAGTTTAATTGGCTCACGTCTTCGATAGGAATTGCCGTGGTGAGGTTAGCGCCTTGCTCCAGGAAATCGTTGTTACCGACAGTACCGTAAGATACCGTCAACGCCTGTTTGGCCTCAGTAACACCAAATCTACTAGTGATACCGGTCACCAGCAACAACACTGTGAAGATCATGATCGCGATGTGAAAAGACGTGCGGTAGAGAGAGCCTCTGCCCCAGAACATACGTCGCACTACTTGCTGCTTGATGATGCTAAATCCAGCCACACAAACTTCCACCGTAGCTACGGCGAATACAGAAATCTGTCTGATTCTCATCCACACATATAGTGGCAGAGGAATTATGAAATCCAGAACAGGCAGATTGACTAGATTTGTGATGTACTTTGGTAAGCTCAGACGAGCCACACGAGTACGGTAAGAATTTAAGCTACGCCAGAGGCGTATCAGCCTTTGGCTGGTTTTAATTTAACAGCCAAATACAGATTTACCTCGGACAAAAGCAGGTGAATTTTACCACTTTAGGGGTAGAAAATGCAGTGTAGGCAATATATACCAGCATCTATATCTAGAAGCCAGATTACGTTTAAATTAGGCCAGATCGGACTAATTACATTGTTTCGTGCAGAGTCTGCAAGAATTCGCTGTTGGTCTTAGTGCGCTTTAGTCTATCAATCAAGGCCTCAGTAGCATTAGCATCGCGCTCCTGCTTCAGCACATCCAACATGCGGATTACTCTCCACACGGATGCCAAAGTCTCAGGATCCAATAGTTTATCTTCGTTACGAGTATGAGACTGAGTCACATCGATAGATGGGAAAATGCGACGTTGAGACAATTTGCGGTCTAGTTTTACTTCCATGTTTCCAGTACCTTTGAATTCTTCAAAGATAACTTCATCCATCTTGCTGCCGGTGTCTACCAAAGCTGTAGCGATGATAGTTAAGCTTCCGCCTTCTTCAAAGTTACGGGCAGCTCCGAAGAATTTCTTTGGAGGATAAATAGCCACTGGGTCAAACCCACCGGACAAAGTACGACCAGATGGCGGGGCTACGATATTGTAAGCACGAGCCAAGCGGGTAATACTATCCATTAGGATAACTACGTCTTTGCCTTGCTCTACGAGACGCTTAGCGCGCTCTACAGCCATTTCTGCAATCTTTACTTGGTACTCGGCAGAGTCGTCGAAGTTGGCTGCCACTACTTCACCCTTCACGAAACGCTCCATGTCAGTTACCTCTTCTGGACGCTCGCCGACCAACACAACCATCAAATGCATGTCAGGATGATTAGCAGCGATACCAGCAGCAATATCCTTCAAAATCCAGGTTTTACCGGCCTTTGGAGGTGCGACGATCATACCGCGCTGACCTTTACCAATTGGACACAATAAGTCGATGATTCTGGTAGACAACGTATGCTGATCAGTCTCTAATTTGATTTGCTGCTCTGGGAAAATTGGGGTTAATCTCTGAAAGCTGCGACGAGAAATTGCCTTATCTGGGCTTTCGCTGTTTATAGCTTCGATCTTTAGCAAGCTCAAATAACGCTCACCTTCCTTAGGAGAACGCGCTTGTCCAGACAGAAAGTCACCTTCACGCAGGTTGAAACGCTTGATCTGAGAGCCGGAAACGTAAATATCGTTATCGCTAGGCAGCATTTTCAGAGTACGCAAAATGCCGTGCGTGTCATTGATGATTTCCAAGACACCTTCGGCAAAGATATTTCCACCGCGCTTGATCTGCTCTTCGAGGATTTTGATGATTAATTCGCTTTTTTTGTATTCAGAAATTCCTTCTATACCCAACTCTACCGCCATTTTGCGGAGGTCAGCCAAGTTCTTCTCTTCTAAATCACGTAGAGAAGTTGAAGGAGCGATTTGGTCTTTCTTGATAGTAGTAGTTACAGCCATGATAAAACTTACTTAATAAATTAGTGTGAAATTAGGGAGAGATATTGAAAATTCATGATTCTAGGAAATTTAGTGCTCGAGGTCAGACAAATCATATCCACTACTGTGGGAGGTGTCAACGGATTTTGCGTGAGCTTAAATATGGCCGGCCCCACTGCCCATTCAGGCCGGCCATATTAAAACCCAGCATGTGAATGCTTGTTATTTGCCTATCCGGGAGCCCAGTAAGTTCCTGAGACTGACGCCTCAGAATGTACGCGAACCAGACTCCGGGATCGACCAACAACAAAGCAATATTCCGAAAGAACTGTACTATTATATCCTATATCAAAACTATGTCAAGTCTTATAGTAAATATTACTACGCAATACCACACACCAGGCATGAGGTTTGATAATATTGATAAACTTGGGGTGTACTTCCGGTAAAATTCTCCTCTCTTTAGAAATACAAAAGCGCCCTATTTCAAGGGCGTCTGGGGTTGAGCATCCTGCCAAATGGAAGACTCTTACTTCAGAAGTTCGGCAAGTTCACCTACGCGCTGAGCTTGCTGTAGCTTAGGCTTTCCAGCCTTAGACGCAAGGTTAGCCACCACTTTAGCGATTCCTAGCTTAGACAGCTTTGCTAGCTTATCGACAAATAGGTTTGGGAAGTTTACCCGACCACTTAGACTGATTTCTCCGATGTACAGGGTGTCTCCAGCAATTGGCTTTGAATTCACAGATGAGATTATTGCTGCCGCTACTGCTAAGTCAGAAACCGCGCTGCGCAAGTTATAGCCGCCAGCAGTTCTCACATACACATCTTTATCACCCAGTTTAGTACCGGCAAATCGATCTAGAATGGCGCAGATCAATTGTAGACGGGCTACGGATAGACCTTCTGCCACACGTTTCGGATAAGCGAACACAGTCGTATTGGTCAGGGCCTGCACTTGCACAATAATTGGACGGTTACCTTCCAGGACCATGGTCTTAGCAGCTCCCACCGCGTCAGCTGAACCACCATCAAATAGGTTGTCTTCCGGCTGCATGTCCTTTAAGCCATTACCTGACATCACGAATAATCCCACCTCTCCGGTGGAACCGAAGCGGTTTTTAAGGGCTCGTAACACTCGATATTCTCCTTCGCTTTCACCTTCAAACTGTAGAATTGTATCTACCAAATGCTCGAGTACTTTAGGTCCGGCAATCTCACCTTCTTTAGTAATGTGACCAACGATCACCAACATAAACCCGAAGGTTTTGGCGGCGCGAACTAATGCAGATGTACATGATTTCACCTGCGCTAAGCTGCCCGGCAAACTGCTGAGCGATTCGTCAAAAATTGTTTGAATGGAATCCACCACTACAAATTCGGGCTTCAGATCTTCGATCTTGGCCACCAAACTATTTACACCTGGCGAAGCCAAGAATTGCACTCCGGCATAATCTGATTTGGGAAATAATCTGGATGCACGGCCCGCCACCTGTCCTGCCGATTCTTCACCAGATACGTAGAGACACTGCTTGCCTTGTTTACTGAGGTTAATCAGGATTTGAAGTAATAGCGTCGACTTGCCTACGCCCGGCTCACCGGATAGCAGCACCACTTGCTCATCGACAAATCCACCGCCCAGTACGCCATCTAGCTCCTGGAATCCGGTAACTAAACGGTTCTTCTCGCTGGTTTTGGCGTCACCGAGATTGATCAGCTCTGCGTTGTCGCTGAGGATTTGCTTGGAAGCTCTCACCTCTTTAGCCACTACAGCCTTTTCTACCAGCGTATTCCATTCGCCGCAGCTACTACACTTACCCTGCCATTTGGAGTACTCACTGCCACACACTTCGCACACATACATCGTTGTCTTTGCTGCCACTTATATTCGAGTAAAAACTAACTTATCATTTGCCACTTTGGCTTCTAACTTCAGAATCTGCTTCTTCGGTCTAGTTAGTTTATGTTCCATTAAGTAATTTGCCAAGCCGTTTTCTATCAACTCCTGAATCTTGCGGCGAATATTACGTGCCCCGTACTCTTGGCTATAGCCTTCTTTATTGATTAACTTTGCCACAGCCGGGTTAAATTCTAATAAAATTCCCGACTCAATCAAGCGTAATGACAACGCGTGTAATTGCAGCTTGGTAATTTGCAGACAATCTTTTTCGTTTAATCCTCGGAATATCTCAATACTATCCAAACGGTTTAGCAACTCCGGACGCACCTCTTGCTTCAAGATTTCTAGCAAGTTGTCGCGCATGCTTTGGAAGGCTTTGTCTAATTCTCCATCTTCAATTTTCTCTACGTCCACATTGAAGCCTAAACGATTGTCTCTCGATACATCTTCCGCACCAATATTCGAGGTGAGAATTACAATCGTATTCTGGAACTTAGCTTTGCGGCCACGGCCGTCGCTTAATTCTCCTTCTTCGAGAATTTGCAGCAATAAGTTTAGAACTTCTGGATGTGCTTTTTCGATCTCATCGAACAGTACTACGCTGTATGGACGACGGCGAATTTGCTCAGTCAGCTGGCCACCTTCTTGGTAACCAACGTAACCTGGCGGTGAGCCAATTAATTTGGCCACGCTGTGCATCTCCATAAACTCGCTCATGTTGTATTGCATCAGCAAGTCATCAGACCCAAATACGTCACGGGCAATCGTCTTCGCCAACTCTGTTTTTCCGACGCCTGTCGGCCCTAGAAATAAGAATGAAGCTAACGGACGGTTATGACTGGTCAGACCTAAGTGTGAGCGTTTAATCGCGTCTACAACAGATTTTAAGACGTGGTCTTCACCGACGATATTCTGACGGAAACGATTGTACAGGTTATGCAAGCGGTCATCGCCGATATCGCCAGCTGCCAATGGGATTTTGGTCCAGTCAACTACGATCTTGCGAATCAAATTGGCATCTACTACCTTAGCTTTAGGAGCCAAGAAATGTTTGCCTTCAATTAGTGAAGTTATTTCCCCCGTAATTTTTTCTTCTGCAACTTTATGTTTGGAAGCCAGCTTTAAATCATGATTTTGCATCGCATCTTCTTTGCGGCGCTGAGCGTTTAACAGCTTTTCGCCCAAGTCGGACAATGCTGGTTCGATCTGAATTTCCCGGCCAATCTTGACGCTGGCAGCTGCTTCATCTAGCAAATCAATCGCCTTGTCCGGTAAGTAACGATCGCTGATAAACTTGGCCGACAAATCTACCGATTCAATTACGGCTTCATCTTTAATTTTGACGCCGTGAAATTCTTCGAAATCTTGCTTCAAATTCATCAAGATATCGACAGCGCTATCGCGATCAATTTCCTCGATTTCAATCGGCTGGAACCGACGGGACAATGCTGGCTCATCATCAAAGTAACGACGATATTCATCAACAGTCGTGGCCCCAATCACCCGCAAATTCGTGTCCATCAAGTAAGGCTTGAGGATGTTGCCAATGTCCATAGCATCACGTCCGCCAGCGGATCCAGCACCCACAATCATGTGAATTTCATCGATAAATACAATGCGATCCCCAGCTTCGATCGTCTCATTTACAAAGCCCAAAATTCTCTCTTCCACGTCACCGCGGACTTTAGCTCCGGCAATGATGCCAGAAATATCTAAACTAATCACTTGCTTGCCAATGAATGATGGCGGAACTTCTTCGCGGATAATTCTCTGCACTAATCCTTGCACTACCGCCGTCTTGCCAACGCCAGCATCTCCTACCAGAATTGGATTGTTTTTGGTCTTACGAGCTAGGATGTGAATCAAACGTTCGATCTCTTCGTCGCGTCCGGTGATATTCAAGAATTCATTTTGCAGTGCTTGCTCATTCATATCGTGAGCAAAATAAGGCAATGCGGCTTTGCCATCTTCCAAAGCATCAGGCGTAGTCTGAGATAATACTCCAGCTGGGTAAGTGCCCAAGCTCATGGCTACTTGTGAGACTTTGCTCGCGCTTAGTCCTAGCTGTCGCAGCTCATGCACAAAGTCTTCCTCGCCAGTTTCTAGCATCGCTACCAACAAGTGTTCGGAACCTACATATACGTGAGATAACTTTTCGGCCACCAGGAAACTATCGTTAATTAGGCGTTTTAATTCATCCGAGAACTTCGGAGACGTAATCCCAGTCTTGGCCCGGCGCTCTATTTCACTGAGAATTTCAGCGCGGGTGTTTTCAATATCCAAGCCAACTTGCTCGAATACACGTGACAACAGGTTGGAAGGCTCCTGAATAATTACTTGGAAAACATGAATCGGCGTTACGTAAGGATTGCGATACTTCTGTGCTAGTTCGTGGGCGTTGATGATGATCTGCTTCGCGTTATCAGTAAAGCGCTGCCAGCCTTTGATGTCATCAAGTTTGGTTTTGTCTTTGGTGATATTCATAGTGAAAAATGATGCGTGTTTGGATGATGAATTTTAGCAGATATGTCCAGCATCTGCTAAATAGAAAAGCAGGCCCGTGGGCCTGCTTTATTGTCGTCGTAACTAATTACGACAGCGCTTTACGCGCAATCACCTGCTTAATTCCGCCCAAGACTATGGCAAGTAACTCCGTGAGATTGCCGTGTGGGTCAACCCTTAACAAGATCCTGCTAAGCTTAAAGTACAGCTTCGCCTTGGCTCCTGTCTGATAAGTCACGACCTTGCCATCGCGGGGCATATTGGCATTAAGCAGCGTCTGCACTAGAGTGACGTTCGAGTCACCAGCGACCACCACTACCTGATATGGACTTCTGTCCAACATAGCCAAGCCAGCAAACCAACGGTAGAACTTTACTTCTCCTGCCATTGATTTAGCAAAGTGCTCAAGCTGCGGAACGATACTCACGTTTTTGGTCTGCGCGGCAGGAGCTAAGGCATTGGCGTAAATTCTCGCCAGCGTTGCTTCACCCGTGTCCAGCGCCTTACCGCCAGCCACCAGGATAAACACTTTGCCTTTGGCATGTTTGGCGATCTCTATCGCCATATTTACCCCCCTCTGACCCACCGGATCGGGAGTGATATCGTCGCCGCGTGTCTGGGCAAACCACACCTGCACACACAGAAGCAATGTCGTGTCTTTCCTCAAACCAGCAACTGCTTCTGCTAGGGGAACAACGTTGTACTTCCTCACGAATACCTCCTACAAACCGTTTCTAGCTTTGCTGGTTATTATATCATGGGTATTGCTTGCTAATGCGTTTCCTATGCTAAAATTACTGTCCACTACCAAGGAGGATGGAATGCTATCGACGTATATGGGCATCACGGGTCCGCAGGCGAATGCAGCTCAAGTCCGCGCACTAGTGCAAGGCTTAGGCTGGCAAGTCAAAGAGGATCGTACCCTTGCACTGCAACAGAGCCTGGGCAAAATGCAGATGCTCACTGAGTTGCTGACCACAGGGCAGTTCATGGTGCGACCGAGAGTAACTGGGCGCATCTTTGCTGCCAGGATCATAGACAACATGGTGTGGTTCTCTGTCACTGCCTGCCCAAGCAACATGCAGGAATATGCATGTGGGTTCGTCGACAAAGATTTATTTCGGAAAAAATGCGAATGTGCCACCAGCACCGGGATTCTTTCGAACATTGATCGCCATTTCATTAAGCCCCACCTGGATAAGAAGCTCGCGCGAAACGATGGTCAAGTTGTGCTACTAGATGAGAAAGGAGCAAAAGACTGGGTAAACTTAACTTGGTAGGTCAGACTTAACTGTCTGACAAAGCAAAAGACGGACCTTTCGGTCCGTCTTTCTCTTGCTTCTGAGAATTATTTCTCAGCCTCTTCTGCAGCAGCATTCTCACTCAACAATTCCTCGAGTCTGGCCATTTCTGGTGCTTCCTCTTCTCCTTCAGCTTTCTCCTTCTTAGCAGCCTTACCTGGCTTTGCGCCTTCGGTCAAACGGCGGATGCTCAATCCCAAATGTCTTTCTTCTTTGGACATGGAGATCACCATTACATCACGCACTTCGCCTTCCTTGACGACTTCGCTAGGATCTTTGACCAACTGATTCGAAAGCTCAGAGATATGAATCAAGCCGTTTAAGCCCTCTTCGATTCTCACAAAAGCTCCATAGTCGACAATCTTGGTGATTTCACCACGAATAATCTGGCCAACTTTGTATTTCTTAATAATCTGGTCCCAAGGATCAGGTAATAGTCTCTTAATGCTGTAAGCAATACGCTTGCCGCCATCTTCGATGCCGATAACTTGCACTTGGATCTTTTCACCAACTTTATAGAAGTCGGCAGGGTTGGTAACTTTGTCCCAAGAAATCTCGGACAAGTGCACCAAACCTTCTAAGCCATTTGCAGTTACGAATAGACCGAATGGAGCAATACCAGTGACTTCTCCAGTCAGAGATGCGCCAACTTCGATCTTTTCCAACGTCTCCTGACGCAATGCCATGTCGGCTTCAGAATCAACCAATTTCTCGGACAGAATCACTCTGTTCTTTTCGCGGTCGATCTCGATCACCATTACTTGCAACTTCTCACCAATTAATTCAGCCAAACGGCTTTGTAATTGTTGAGTTGCGTCTTCCTTGCTGACATAACCGCCGGTAGGATAAATACGGCTATTCTTCAATTGTGAGCTAGGTACGAATCCACGCAAGCCACCAAAAATCTCCACAATTACACCGCCGGTGTTTGCTTCGATCACGGTTACTTCCACTGGAGTATCATGCTCTTTAGCCTGATTCAATTCATACCACTTACGGGCCATGCCGGTACGGCGAATTGACAACTCAATTTGGCCTTTGTCATTTTCCGGCTTTACGACGTAAACCAAGATTTCTTCACCCGGCTTCTTGTCTAATTTTTCGCCTTCCAGCTTCATTTCTCTTCCGGAAATTACACCTTCAGTACGACCACCGACATCTACGATAATTTCGCCATCATTTAAGCTAACGATATTACCTTTGATAATTTGGCCCTTCTGAAATGACTTCGGAGGTTGAGCCAAGGTATCTAAATAATTTTGTAAATCTGTGTACTGTCCGCCCTGTTTGGCTGGCTCAGCAGTTACTGTTGATTTCTTCTTTGCCATAAAAATATAGTTTGCTAGTAAGCTAGTTGCCTAGTCATCTAGTCAATTGATAAATAAAATAACTAACCAAAAACAAACGCTGATTGATGCGTTTAGCAAACACCTCCTTCGAGGGAATAAGTTGCAGTGAATAACATTTGTAGTAAACAGATCTAGCGTAGATTTTCCAATTGGAAGACCAGATCCCTTTCACACTTTGTGGGGAATTTTAACATAGGTCAATTCTATTTACAAAATAGGCCTATCGCAGGGTTCATCCAGCTTGACCCGAGTCCTATAGTAATATATAATGAACAATCTTGAGTTCATAGGAGCTTACAATGGAATGGCAGTTTCAGACCATGGACCGGACAGAAGTCTTTGCAGAAGGCCTGCGGGACAATATGGATCTTATCGGCTCGCTTTTCAAGGATGAGTCGATAACGATTACCTCGCGAGTAAATGTGAGAGGAATCGGCCCAGACTGCAGGGAATATTATTTTTATCCCTGCTCGTTCGTATATTTAGGTGTTGATCGTGCAGGATACATCCGGACTTCGGATGTTCCCGATCACATCAAAGGACTCATTACCGCCCGGTCATTATGACCGGGCTCGCTTTTGCCTAGTGGACTTACGTGTTTGGCTAACAAACCTACTTCCTGCTAGGATTGTATGTTAATTATTAATCTCAAAATATGGATACAATACACGTCGCTGTATTTTATTCTTCTGAGAACATGTTTGCTCTACGTGTAGACGGCAAAGCCAGCGAAGATAAATTCGCTACTCTAGCCGAATTGCGCGCACACATGAACTTAGGCGAAGCCTCTATCGTCGTCATCGACAACGAAGGCAAGTACTTGTACACCAGCGAAATGGCTGAAGGTATCGAGACTAACATCGTATCTGACAATCCTGTGTTCTAATTTGACTCTAAGAGTTTAGTCAGGCCCCCCATAGGGCGGCGGGGCTTGTTTTAATGGGTTTAACCAGCGGGATTTATAT
>CAYXSB010000004.1:2543-6927 GCA_964466865.1 uncultured Candidatus Saccharibacteria bacterium | reverse complement strand
AGAGAGTGGGGTGATTTTCATTGGTGCAGAAATCAAACCACGCGATATTTTAGTTGATAAAGGTGTTTTCTAATTTTTTTATAATCTTTTGGCCGGGCCGCGTTGGGGGGGGCCTGACTTGTTTAGATGGTATAAGCCTGCGGCTTTTATCTAGCAGTCTAAAGGCAGTTTTAGATGATATAATCCTTGGTCGTTTGACTAGAAGGGAGTTTGACAATGGATGACAGAAACACTGTTTTGCTGCTGGGCTTACTGTTGCTGATTTACCGCAACGACAGGTACACATTTCTAGCCTTACTCAAGGATGCAAGCATGTCGATCACGGAGAAGCTAGAAAGAGTTCCGTTGCCCGTCACACTGACTCGCGGTCCGGAAATCTACATGATGCTAAGCAATCTGGCGCTTACCGTCACAGGCCGGGAAACATCAGGGGTACTACGTGAGGATATGTCTGTAGTTTTACGCAGCCTTTGTCAGTTTCTGGGTATGGAGACAGCGCCGGGTTCAGAGAAGCCACGGATTATCACTGTAGGCGAAGAGCCACAGATGATATGGCCTGCAAGCGCCCGTACGCCACTGGAGCGCATGGATTCTTTCTATCTCTGGCATGAGCGAGCAACCAACTATAGTGGGCTGAGAACTCCGCTGACAGAAATAATTGCATCGGTAATACATCCGCGCGTCGCCACCGCCTGACCCTTCACAAGAAACCCTACCACATGCGGTAGGGTTTTGCTTTCAGTCGGTGTTCCCAGGCGGATCGCCCATATACGGCATTACTATGCAGTAAGCCTGACCGTGAGCAGCACCGCGGGATAATGGATCACCCATATCCACTCCATCTCGCGGCAACGCATATACTCCCAGCCATGTACCACCAGTTGTGATCAGAGGCACATCCGCACCTAGGCAGTACATGAAATATGAGAATCTGCCTTTGGCACCGCGGATCTTACCGTTGTAGATTTTGTCCCACTGCAGCGACACGGGGGCAACACCGCGCACAAACTTGCCTTCCAATCTGGAAACGCCAAAATGGTCTTGCAGCTTTCCCTTGAACGTCTCTTTCTCAGGATCAAAATCCAACGTGCCTGAAAACGACTCCATGATATGGAAATCTGGCGATCCTCTCCAAAACGCTCCGATCACAGTTAATGTGATCATCGGACACCTCCACTACTAACTGAACGATAATCAATCTTATCATGATATTATTTTGTATGCGCAACGCCACTCTATGTATCCTTATTCGTGACAACCCCGGACGGGAAGTACTTCTGGCGATGAAAAAGCGTGGCTTTGGAGCAGGCAAATGGAATGGCGTCGGCGGCAAAGTTCAGGAGGGAGAAACCATAGAACAGGCTGCTATTCGTGAGACTCAGGAAGAAATCGGCGTGACTATGTTCGAATCCCATAAAGTTGCAGAGATGGCTTTCAACTTTCCTGCTAAACCTGAATGGGCCCAAACTGTACATGTATTCTTAGTCACCAAGTGGCAAGGAGAACCAAGTGAAAGTGAAGAAATGGCACCGCAGTGGTTTGCACCAGATACCATCCCTTACCCGCAAATGTGGGATGGTGATCACTTGTGGTGGCCGCTCGTCTTGGCCGGCAAGAAATTAAAAGGCAAATTTACATTTGCCGATGACAAACTTAGTGGTGAACCGAAAATTGAGATTCTCTCTTCTGATGTAGCTTTCTAGAGTTAGCTAACTTCGTGTTAAAATTCTGTCGTCTTTGAAAACCTGATTAGTGGAGGAAGTTTAAAATGCAAGTTCCAACAGCCCTCAGCCCAGCTACCAATATTGTCCTCAAAGCATATGACTGGCACGAGTACTTGCCAGTGCGCGTCCTCGAACTCATCCTCGCCCCCATCTGCAACTTGTTTGAGGCCAGCGATAATGACCCGCTAAGTCACGACACGCTAGATGATCTGTTTGCGGCAGTACTGTCAGCAGATGGCGCAACCCCCAATGTCACACGTTCGGCAGTGGGAACAATCTTGCAGCAGCTAGGCTTGGCGACATATGACATAGAGGCAGCATCCTACGGCATCAGAGCCGATGTTTGTCTTGTGGTCAGAGCTTTAGCCGCTGCTGCGGAAATTGGTGACACGGTGTTTGATGCCGCTTCCCGTAAACTCAAGCCATTCGTGGCTGAGCTGTGGTCGCCCAACTATGCGCACTACTCCATCTGCCAAGTCTTGCTGGCATATCTCATTCAATTGTCGAGGCAAATCGAGGCTGAACAACCCTAATCAGAAAGCAAAACCGACTGTGAATACAGTCGGTTTGTCGTTTTGTCCTAAATACGAGATTCCCAATGTGCGCATACACTCAAGGCCGTTTCTTCAGCTAAACCTGTGTAGTTATGCTCGTCCAACAACATAGCCCGCTGCTCTTCACTCAATTCGTTCAAGCATTCCACGATCACAGGCTCGGCCTGTATCAGGTCTTGGAAACGTACCTTAGTAGCGCGACTTTGCATTGCCAGCTTCTGTGTAAGCTGATAAGCATCTGTGCGCCCGTTCCTGGCAAGGATAGCTTTAAGCGGTTCTGCAGCGTAAATGCCCTTTTGCAGAACAAGGTTGCGCTCGATACTCTCGTGGTTCACGTACAGCTTTTCCATAAGCTTCGTTACCCGCCCAACCATATAGCAGACGTAGGCAGGTATTTCCATATAGGTTCTGCCACTAGCTGAGTTTCGCAAATCACGCTGCAAATCGGTGATCAAATCATTCATCACCGTTTGCAATTTAGGTGCGATAACGTTGAATATACCCAACAGGTTTTCAGAACTAATCGGATTGCGTTTGAACGGCATTGCCGAAGAGCCTGTTTGACCATCATCGAAACGCTCTCCGACCTCATCAATTTCAGTAGCCTGGAGTATGCGTAAGTCCTCTGCCAGATTAGCTATTTCGCCTGCAAGCAGCGATAGCTCAAACAATAATCTTGCCACCGGTTCGGGCATCACGATTTGTTTGGAGTAGCGTCCTGGCTTCAGTCCTACCTGAGCAAGCACTGCGGCTTCAAATTCAGTTGGGCTAATGCCGAGTGAGCTAAATACCAGATCTGTAGCGTTGTAGGCTCCTACAGGCCCGGCATACTTACCGCGTAGTTGTTTGGTTGCACGCTCAATATTTTCCATACAGTCGCCTGTACGCTCGACAAACTCTGCGATTAGGAAACCAAACGTAACCGGCACGGCGTGTTGCAAATGCGTGCGGCCCATTTGCGCAGTCTTGGCCTCTTTGCGTGCGAGCGCGATCAGCACCTGCATTAGTTTACGCAAATCGGGCAGTAATAACTCATTCACGACATCTCTCAACATCATCGCCCGCGCGGTATCTATAATGTCATATGAGGTGGCAAATTGGTGAACATAGGGCTCAGCTTCTGGGCTAAGAAAGGTCTGTATTACATTTATCAGCGCAGTAATATCGTGATGAGTGACTAGGTTTTCTTCTAGGGCCACTGCAGCCGTAGTTACTTGCCGAATAGCTTGTTCCATTTCTGCCACTGCAGACTGAGGACACAAGTCATACTGAGCCTGCACTCTCATCGCTGCAAGCTCAACTAAGCATTTGTACCTAGTGAACGCATTATCCGAAAGATAGCGCGCGAACTTTTCGGCCCAATATCTACTATCAAGCGGAGATATGCCATCATACTGGTCTGCCATCGTGGGCAGTCTTGTGGTAGTCATTGTTCCCTCCCGGGTTATTTAGGATTCAACGAACATTCAATTATAGCTAAGTTAGATATAGAACTGAAATGGCGCCTCCTATTGGAAGCGCCACTCTTATGATGTGAGTCTAGACGGATTTATACAGCAGCATAAACTTCCCGTCATAACTCAGAATCGCTGTTACCGATAGTCCCATGTGATTATTTACCACAATTGCGGATTTATCGGGAAATGCGCCCTGCGCGTAGCAGGCATTTACTTTCATGCCCGCAACCACCGCATCGGGTACAGCTCGCATCAGCCAAGCCCATGCAACTTCATCGGGGAGATCTGCAATAACTCGCCATTCGGGGTTATTCTCGAAGGGGCGGAACATTACCTCTCCCGGTTGCTCTTCTGCTGTCAGGGATTTCATAAATTCCTCCTAAGGCTCAACTTTGACTTAGAATATTATATCAGTATATCGTGACTATATCAAGCTATAGGATAGTTGGGAGAATTAGGCTTTTTCGCCGACTTCGGCTTTGTAGAAGGCACGAATCTGCTCTACTGCGGTTGTGTCAGTATCTGCAGTTGCAGCAACTGTAATTTCGGGATGGTACAGCGTATCTTCAATCGCCATATTCGCGGAGAATGCTTTGGCAATGACGCTCAGAGTTAAGCTATCTAAGCTGCCTTCGGATAGACTTTTGGC
>CAYXSB010000004.1:0-2443 GCA_964466865.1 uncultured Candidatus Saccharibacteria bacterium | reverse complement strand
TGGCAATGACGCTCAGAGTTAAGCTATCTAAGCTGCCTTCGGATAGACTTTTGGCAGCTGCCAAGAAGGTCTCATCTATAGCTTCGGCATCGGAGTCAGCATCATAGCCGGCGTTCTTGAGAAATTCTAATGCTTGTAATTGTGCTTGTGGTAAATCTGTCATACGTGGCAATGATATCGCGTGTTGAAGTTTTAGGCAACAGCCTGTACTACAAAGATATATCGTCGACCATCGCGGAATAAATATGGTGTTAATCCGCTCCGCCAGGTCGACGCTAGGACGGAGTTGATGCGAGCGAAAGCAAAAATAGATATAAAAACACAACCTTACGGTTGTGTTTTTAGTCCTAGCGTCGACCTATTTTCCCGGATCCCTTCGGATCGAGTATCTTCGGCGCTAAAGCGTTTCACTTCTCTGTTCGAGATGGGAAGAGGTGGTGCCACTTTGCTACAGACACTAGGGATGGATGTTTACCAGATTGGCAAACATCCATCTCAGGTGTCTGAGTCTTAATTTTCAATGCTTGTACAAAGAAAACTGAATAGAATAAGAAAACCTTCGGATTCTCACGAAACACGAAGAAAATTTTAAAAAGCTTTTGATTTATTAGTATACCTCGGCTAAACACATTGCTGTGCGTACACCTGGTACCTATCAACCCCGTGGTCTACGGGGAATCTATAACGAATCCTCATCTTGAGACTGGCTTCCCACTTAGATGCTTTCAGTGGTTATCCGTATAGCAACTTAGCTACCCAGCAATGCCCTTGGTAGAACAACTGGTACACCAGAGGTTACCTAACCCTGGTCCTCGCGTACTGAGGGTTAATTCTCTCAGGATTCGAACGCCCACACCGGATAGAGACCAACCTGACTCACGTCGGTTTGAACCCAGCTCACGTGCCGTTTTAATGGGCGAACAGCCCAACCCTTAGAACCTTATACAGCTCTAGGATACGACGAGCCGACATCGAGGTGCCGAACCTTGCCGTCGCTATGGACGCTCGGGCAAGACTAGCCTGTTATCCCCAGGGTAACTTTTATCCTTTGACCAATGACGCTTCCACACGCCATCAGAAGGTCACTAAGCCCCACTTTCGTGACTGCTCGACTTGTCAGTCTCACAGTAAATCCATCTTATGCCTTTATACTCTTCGGTTGATTTCCATCCAACCTGAGATGAACTTAGGAATCTTACATTACTCTTTAGTAAGAGTCTGCCCCAAACAAACTGCCCACCTGACAATGTTTAGGTGCCCAGATTATGGGCCCTATTAGAAACAAAACAATCGCAGGGAAGTGTTACATTGATGACTCCACCCCAACTTGCGTCGAAGCTTCAAAGTCTCCTTCCTACGCTCTACAACAAAAATCTTGTTCCAATGTCAAGATACAGTAAAGATCCTGGGGTCTTTTTGTCCTTGTGCGGGTAGGCCGCATCTTCACAGCCATTTCATTATTCGCCGAACTTCTTGTTAAGACAGCACCCGACTCGTTACGCCATTCGTGCGGGACGCCTATTAAGCGCCGAGGAACTTCGCTACCTTAGGACCGTCATGGTTACAGCCGCCATTCACCAGTACTTAAGTCAGAGGCCACTCCCTTGCGGGTATCACCCCCTTCCGTAATATTCTGGCATTGGGCAGGCGTCAGCTCCTATACATCAGCTTGCGCTTTAGCAGGAACCTGTGTTTTTGTTAAACAGTCGATTGGGTCATTTTTGTGCCCCCTACTTCGCTTGCGCTACGTAGGGCTACCTTCTCCCGAAGTTACGGTAGTATTTTGCCGAATTCCTTAACAAGATCTCATTCGTACACCTTGGTATATTCTACCAATCCACCTGTGTCGGTTTTAGTACGGTTACTCATAATTCTCACATAGAAGATTTTCCTGTAGAAAGAATATTCAAAATTGCCACTGACCTTGGCCAGTAACTTCTCATCGCAACTCGGGTTCACTCACCTCGCGGTGAGAACGAGCGACCGGATTTGCCTAGCCACTCTACCTTATTACTTGAAAGCCCACCTGTGGACTCTTCAACCTCTCCTTCCTAGTCCCTCCCTAGTTGATAACGAATTATAAGTAGTACAGGAATATTAACCTGTTGGCCATCACCTACGCTTTTCAGCCTCAGCTTAGGACCGACTAACCCTCTGACGAAAACCGTTGCAGAGGAAACCTTGGATATTCGGTGGCCGGGGTTTTCACCCGACTTTCGCTACTCATGCCTGCATCCGTTCTTGTACGCACTCCACCACACCTTACGGTGCAGCTTCGCTGTCCGTACAACACTCCCCTACCCAACTTGATTACCCGAAGGTAATAAGTAGATATGGCTTCGGTACTATACTTGAGCCCCGATAATTGTAGGCGCAGAATCTCTCGACCAGTGAGCTGTTACGCACTCTTTAAAGGATGGCTGCCTCCAAGCAAACCTCCTGG
>CAYXSB010000003.1:0-21289 GCA_964466865.1 uncultured Candidatus Saccharibacteria bacterium | reverse complement strand
GGACCAGCGCGCCGACATACTGCTAGCAGCGACGTTGCTGTACTGGATTGAGTACAACACGGATAAGTCCCATCAGCAGCATATGTACTTACATCACACCGGCAGGCGCACTAAATCCCTGGCTGAGTTTACCGAAAGCACACGCGGCTATGGAGCGAGGCGTGACGTTAGTGACCACCTGCGCTGGTATACACCATCAGGCTGGACAATGGAACGCTACTTTGAAGTCCAGCATTTCGAGGGTACGCCGGCACTTCAGGATCAGTCGGTACATGCGGACTTCTCATTTCCGACCGCCGACGAAGCGCTGGCATTCCTGAAATATCTGGGCCAGGCAACGGGCACACAGCCAAAGCTGTTCAACGATGCTGACCAGAAATACGATCCGTTGGGAGCAGTGTGGGTGCCAATGACTGGCTTTGCGAAGTTCGGGGTGATGGCTCGCGCCAACGACTGGGATCCAGTAGCAACAGTTTAATAGGTTTAGTAAAAGAGAAGGGCAGGTGAATTCACCTGCCCTTTATTGTTGGCTATCAATATCAACTACATCACTGGCATTTCTTCAAACACATGCACCATTGACCCACCTACTGTGGCTGGACATGACATCGCCATTTCCATCGCAGCGTCATAATTCTCAGCCTGAACAATGGAGTAGCCGTTCAATCCACTGGTGCTGTCTTGCTGCATTTTGCCATCAGTGGCTCTCGCTCCGGCCATGAATGGAAAGCCTTTATCCAGAACCTTGTCGCCCAATTGCGTAAACCATTCATTCCATTTGCCCATCACCATGTCTCCCTCTTCTTTAGACTTAGGAGCTTCTCCGCCGGAGAAAATCAAGATAAATTTCTTCATAATTTTAATTACTAAAGTAATAGCTCATTCTAACAGAAGCCTAACCTCTCCCTACCACTACCTTCATCAATACCGCCACTTGATCCGTGGTATACGCACTGGGGCTATACACATTGAAAATAAATGTCTTACTATTTTTGTAAGCCTGGCTCACAGATCTGCCTTCAATCGGTGTTTGCACAAAGGCCTTCTCACCAATGTCGGTACGTTCCGTTATCCCAGTATACTGACCAGGACTATACAAATTCACAGCTACTACTTGCAGTAAGATATTTACCCCATCATCGTTCACCAGGTTGCACGAGCCGATCGCTGTAGAATGTGCAGTCACCGTCAATCCTAAAGCCGAGCTGACATCATCTGCAGTAATCAAGGAGCAGGCATCTACAGGCGTCTGTGAATCAGAAGCGGTAGTATTGCCGGTGTTAGCTGAAGTATTGGTGTTTGCTGTAGTGCCAGCATTACAGCCAGTCATAACTAGCAAAGCTAAAACAGACAAGGGAATTAGAATCTTATTTCTCATGAAAGTAGGGTAATAATTTACCCCATTATACGGGAAGGTTTGCAATCCGCACAATGGCCACCGGTGGCCTGCACGCAGTCTTCGCAAGAGATGAAATGCTTATGACAAGCAATATTTGCACAGTTAATGTAGTTCTCGCTGGCTTTACCACACAGCTCGCACTTGCCCACCACTTGATGCTCCTCGCTATCAGTATTGAATCCAATCACCAACCGACTATCGAACACATACAGCTTGCCTAAGAAATCTTGATTGGGATACTTCTCCATATAGCTCACTATACCTCCATGAAGTTGCGATACATTGGTAAATCCACTTTCCACCAGAAACCCGCTGGCTTTTTCACAGCGCACGCCGCCGGTGCACACCGTTACCACTTCTTTATCCTTCAAATGGGAAATCTGCTCCAGCACTTTCGGCAATTCCCGAAAGTTAGAGATGGGAGCCAGGATTGAATCCTGGAAATAGCCGGACTTGTGCTCGTAATCATTACGCATGTCTACGATGTATATCTCTTCTTGGCCGGCGATCTTCGCGCGTAATTCTTCTGCAGTGATGTATTTGCCAGTGGTGTGAGTCGGGTCAATGTCGTTGCCCAGATGCGCAGCGACAATTTCATCGCGCACTTTTACTGACAGCTTTGGAAACGCTTGACCGTTACCGACACTGCGTTTGTATTGAATATCTTGGAATAGGGGATGCTTGTTCAATTCCTTGATGTATTTGTTGGTATTGTCCTTGGTTCCTTCTAGAGTGAAGTTGATACCTTCGTGAGCCACGATTAAACGACCTTTAAGGTCGAGACGCTGGCACAGCTCACGTTGCCAGAACATCACGGTTTCCGGGTCGTCGATATGCACGTACTTGTAAAACAAGAGTACTTGAAATTCCATGGATGAATTATACCAATAAAATCAAAACCACCCGTGATAAACGGGTGGCATCGCGACTAATAGACCATAGTAACGGGCATAGTCTCACGCGCTTCCACTGGCAGCTCAGGACCGGGGAACCACAACCGCTGCCCGCTAAGGGTATTTGGTGATAGCTCCATTGCTCCAAGCTCCAGTTCCCAAGGATTGTCCTCTACGTTCGTAGTCAAATCCTTGAGGTAAACCAATGCGTGCTTGACGGTGACAGTAATCCGATATATGCCGTCTGTCCACTCTCCGGTGAGAATAATCTTCCAAGCACTATTACGGTATACCACTTCCTGCCCCCAATTTGGTCCCTGCTTGTCGTACAAGCCTTCGTACTCATTAAACGTGTAGACACTCTCAATGAGAGATGGGCAAGGCAACCCATTGTGAATTAGCCTTTCCAAAGCCAACCGATACGGCACAGGGACCTTGATTACATATGACATCGATACAATACTCCTAGCCCGCAGGCATATTCGCGATGCAGAATTATAACATGACGCATCTTATAGTTTACAGAGGCCTACACAAAAAAAGAAGATTTTCTGCCCATTTGCGCTGCAATACAATGCTTCCTTTCAAAGTATGCGTTATAAATACCCAGCTAAGGGAGCTATTGGTTGAATGTTATACTTATGCAGCGGCTGGTAGACGAATGAGACATGTTCGTCACTTGGAATAAAATCCAAGGCACAGACCCGGTTTGAGTCCGGCAGCCGCTAATCAGAAAATAGCCCGCTACTTGTAGCGGGCTATTTTCTGGCAAAGGCATAAGCCAACAGATAGCCAGAGGAGGTCTTTTCAATGCCTGATCATGTGGGTAAGAAGAACGATATCGTGATAGAGACGGACCGGCGCGATAGTGCCAACGTCTCTCAGGGCAGGAGTGTGGCGTTTCGTGATGATGGCAGTCAGCATGTGACTGACTGGGTGCAAGATCACCAGACTGGATATGCAGGCCGTGCCAGCTACGATAAAGATGCAGATGGCAACATCTCCAACGTTCACACGAATAGTCAGCGCAAGCACCCACGCTAGTACGATCATGAGTCGTACGAAAACCCCAGCCATGCGCTGGGGTCTTTTATCTTACTGGCAACGTTATTCGGAGAACTGGCTGTTGTACAGATTAGCGTAGAAGCCGTTCTTGGCCATTAGCTCAGTGTGATTGCCTTGCTCAATGATATTTCCCTGATCCATGACCAAGATCAAATCAGCATTCTTGATCGTAGACAATCTGTGCGCAATCACGAAGCTAGTACGATTCTCCATTAACTTATCCATGGCTTTTTGAATCAATACTTCAGTACGTGTGTCGACGGAGCTAGTAGCTTCGTCCAAGATCAACATTGGTGGATTCGCCAACATAGCGCGAGCAATTGTCAGTAGCTGCTTTTCGCCTTGAGAAATATTGTCGGCTTCTTCGTTGATCACCATATCGTAACCGCCAGGTAGAGAATGAATGAAGTGGTCTACGTGGGCAGCTTCCGTTACCGCCTGCAATTCAGCTTCAGTGGCGTCAGGCTTACCGTACATCAAATTGTCACGAATAGTACCGTTGAACAACCACGTATCTTGCAATACCATCCCAAATAACCGACGTAAATCTGCACGCTTCATATCCCGAATATCCACACCATCCACTTTGATGGAACCTTTATCAACATCGTAGAATCTCATTAGCAGATTCACCATCGTGGTCTTACCAGCTCCGGTCGGACCTACAATTGCGATGCGATGGCCAGCTTCCGCTTTGGAAGTGAAACCTTTGATGATCACCTTGTTCGGGTCATAACCAAACACTACATTATCAAATTCGACATTGCCTTTGACATTAGTCAGTTTGACTGGGGTCGCTGCATCTGGAGACTCTTCAGGTTCTGCCAAGAATTCAAATACGCGTTCAGCGGCTGCGGCTGTAGACTGCAACACATTTACAATGTTTGCCACCTGCATGATCGGCTGGTTGAACTGCTGCATGTATTGAATGAAAGCTTGGATGTCACCAATTTGCAGAGTGCCGTTCACTGCCAGATAACCACCTAACACCGACACTGCGACGTATCCGATATTGCCGATGAATCCAGTAATTGGATACAGCAGGCCAGAGTAGAATTGAGATTTCCAGCCGCTGACATACAAGTCGTTATTGATACTATCGAATTTCTTCAGCGCGTCAGATTCTCCGTTAAATACCTTCACGATGTTGTGACCAGAATACATTTCTTCAATATGACCGTTGATTGATCCTAAAGAATCTTGCTGCAGCTTAAACAAGTATTGTGATTTCTGAATTACAAATCCTACCAAGCCTAAGCTGATTGGCAGCATAATTATCGCCACCAACGTTAGCAACCAATTGATAGACAACATCATGATCAAGATTCCCACCAGCATAGTTATAGAAGTGATAATTTGCGTCATGCTCTGATTTAGAGACTGACTCAAAGTATCGACGTCATTGGTAATGCGGCTAAGTACGTCTCCATGAGTACGAGTATCGAAGTATTTCAGTGGCAACCGGTTAATCTTGTCTGACAAATCCTTGCGGAATTGATAGCTGATGCGCTGGGCGACACCGGCCATGATCCAACCTTGGATATAGCTGAATAGCAAGCTGAGCAGATAAAGTCCCAGCAATACCAATGCAATTTGTCCAATTCTGTCAAAGTTAATACTTGGTCTGACCGAGAAATCTAGTGCCTTAATTTCATCCAACTTATCTGCCGGGATCTGAGAAACCATAGATGGAGATGCATTCTGCAACAATTTTGCGCCGGTAGTACCAGCTGGCAGAGTTACACCTGCAGGTAAGTTAGCAGTAACCTGGTTATAGATTTGGATATTAATGTAGTCATCGACAATGTCATTGGTCATATTTCCCAGAATCTTAGGACTGAGAATGGAGAATAATGTACTAGCCACCGCGAATATCACCACCACAACAATGCCGACTTTGAATGCGCTCAAATATTTGATAAGTCGCGCCATGCTAGCTTTGAAGTTCTTAGCTTTCTGACCGTTTCCACCCATACCACCACCCATAAATCCGCCACGCGGTGTGCCACCAGCTGGACGTCCAGTCGGTGTGGCTACTACTGGCTTTTCTTCTGTTGTGGATGTAGTTGGCGTATCGCTCATGTTATTTCTGATCTAATTCCAAATGTGATTGCAGTTCCTTTTCGGACAACTGCGACAAGGCAATTTCTTTGTAAACTTGAGATGTGTTCAATAATTCTTTGTGTGTGCCTTCGCCGACGATCTTGCCCTCATCAAGTACGATAATCTTATCGGCATGTAGGATGGTGCTAATACGCTGCGCCACAATAATGACGGTTGCGCCTTTTGTTTTTTCTTCCAATGCTTGACGTAAAGCCGCATCAGTCTTGAAATCGAGAGCAGAGAAGCTATCGTCAAATATGTATATTTCTGGTTTCTTGATGGTAGCTCTAGCAATCGACAACCGCTGCTTCTGTCCACCGGAGACATTGATACCACCTTGTGAAATCGGGGTATTGTATTGTTCAGGTAAGCGGGCAATGAACTCGCTAGCCTGAGCAATGTCTGCAGCGTTCACAATGTCTTTTTCCAACGCTTCCGGCAAACCATACTTGATATTGCTGGATACAGTTCCGGAGAATAGCACTGCTTTCTGAGGCACATAACCTAGTTTGTCATGCAAATCTGACTGCTTGAGCTTGCGCACATCCACACCATCCACTAGTACTTCACCTGAAGACACATCATAGAAACGGGGAATCAGGTTAATCAAAGTAGATTTACCACTACCAGTACTACCAATAATTGCAGTTGTTTGACCTGGAATTGCTGTAAACGAAATGTTTTGTAACACCGGAGTATCCGCTTGGTTGTAACTGAAAGTCACATCTTTGAATTCAACGACACCTTTTTTCTTAGCATCGCTTGCTTCTGGATTCTCTGGATCAACAATGGCTGGATCTACGTCCAATACTTCCATGATGCGGCGAGCAGAGACTGACGCACGCGGGACTACGATGAATACAATCGACAGTAACAGGAAAGAGATAATTACCTGAAAAGCGTACTGCATGAAAGCAATCATATTGCCAATCTGCAAGTCACCGGTATTGATCAAATGTGCACCAAACCAAATAATTGCTAACGATGCCAAGCTCATAATCAAAGTCATAATCGGCTGGAAGAAGGCCATGAGTCTATTTACGAACAAATTCACGTCAGTTAGCTCCTGGTTTACACCAGCAAACTTATTTTCTTCATACTTTTCAGTATTGAAAGCACGGATGACACGCAAACCAGTAAGATTCTCGCGAGCTACCAAGTTCAATTTATCGGTAAGTTTCTGGATAATTTCAAACCGCGGAATCGCCAAGCTGAAAATCACCACGATCATGGTCAGCAATGCAATCACAGCCACTGCCATAATCCAGCTCATCGATGGCGCGCTGGAATTTGCTTTAACCAAGCCGCCAATTGCCATCATCGGCGCCATCACTACCATACGCAAAATCATCACTAAGGTGTTTTGCACCTGAGTAATGTCGTTGGTAGAGCGCGTGACTAGGGATGAAGTAGAGAACTGGTTAAATTCATTTAAGGAGAATGCTTCCACCTTGCTAAATACCTTAGCGCGAACGTCGCGGGCAAATGCTGTCGCTACTTTGGCGCCCAGGTAACCAGCAATAATTGTGCATATGCCACCCACCAAAGCCACTAGCAACATCGTACCGCCAGTACTCAGGATCAAAGCCTGATCCTTGGCCACGATGCCTTTATCGACAATCTGCGCCATGTAATCTGGCAATGCCAGGTTGGCCATTACTTGCACGTAAATCAGCACCAGGATGGCGATGATTGAGAGGATATATGGTTTTAAGTATTTGGTGATTCTTATCATTATTTAGACTGTCTAGCTTCTAATTTTTCGATCCATTCTTTTTGAATTCTGACTAATTCACGTACATCCGCCTCAGAAATCAGAGATAACACGGCTTCCATGTTAGCAAAAAAGTGCTGTTTTATCTGCTTCATTTCCTGCTGACCTAAATCAGTCAACGTAAAGTGCACTACCCGGCGGTCAAACGGATCGCGTTTGTGTTCTACCCAACGGGCACGAATTAATCGGAACATCAGTTGGGCCATGGCCGGATTGGACATGGCTAGCTCCTTGGCTAATTCTCCAGAAGTAATTCCTGGTTTATCAGAAATACTGAATAGTGCTCGCAACTGCAACCCTGTGGCCACCACATTACGACGATGACCGTGCAATGGTAATACTGGAGCGTTCTGAAACAGCACAGCTCTCAGCTTGCCAGTCGTGGTCATGAAGTCTTCGATCAGTTGCGAATCCATTAGGAATAGTTAATGCAGTGAATATATTAGGTCATTAACTATTATTTGTCAACTATAATCCAAATTATGCATAGCATCGACGACAAGTTAGAATAGGTTATGAAAGACAAAATTTGTGTGATCACCGGTGCGACATCCGGAATTGGAAAAGAGACAGCTCTAGCTTTAGCCGGCATGGGAGCTCATTTAATTCTCATCAACCGCAACAGCCACAAAGCTGAGCAACTGGCAGCAGAGATAGCTAACAAAGCTGGTAACTCTCAAGTCGACCTAATTACTGCAGATCTGTCGTCGATGTCGCAAGTCAAAGCCGCTGCCGCGGAAATAAATCAGAAATATGATCATATCGATGTACTGGTAAATAATGCTGGCGGCATGAACGAGAAGTATGAGGAAACAGCGGAAGGGTTTGAAAAGACCTTTGCCACCAATTACTTCGCAATGTTTCTGCTTACAGATTTATTGCTAGAGAAGCTTAAAGCCGCGCCCAGCGGCAGAATTGTGAACGTGTCTTCGACGGCACATCGCGGTGGCCACATTGATTTAAGCAATTTAATGCTGAAGCAAGGTTTCGCTCCGTTTAAAGCGTATTCAAATACTAAGCTAGCAGTTAACTTGTTTACATTTGAGCTAGCTCGCCGACTGCAAGGCACTCGTGTTACTGCCAATTGTTTACATCCAGGAGTCGTGGCTACCAATTTCGGAGCTGGCACATTCGTGATCGGTACAGCTTATAGGCTAGGAAAAATGTTCATGATCGATTCTAAGCAAGGCGCACAGACACAAATATATCTGGCGAGCTCTCCAGAAGTTGCAGGCGTGAGCGGGAAGTACTTTGACGAATCTAAAATCGCACAGCCTTCTGATGCATCGCTAGACGCAGACTTGGCTGCAAAGCTATGGATGGAAACTGAGAGACTACTGGGAGTAAAGTTTCTGTAATTTTCGTAAACTCATTTTGATTTTACATGACCTCACGGAGAATCGAACTCCGGTTTACGGGATGAAAACCCGTTGTCCTAGCCGCTAGACGATAAGGCCATACTTGCGGAAGCACGCGAATTATATCAATAATTATGGGTTTCATCATCTAGATAAACAAAGCCCTGAAGGAAAACCTCAGGGCTTTTGCGACCAGCTCGCAGTCTCAATCAGAAAAGTGGGCATCTAGCGCGTTGACTATCGTCTGCACTGCCAAGAGATTTGTACGCGAGTGCTTCGTATGTTTGGCATAGGTGCTCAAACTGACAGTGCGCTCACCAATATCTACAGCAGCTTCGAGCAACAGCTCACGATCCAATTGAGTTCGCATAGTCACGTTTACAAGTCCTAGATTGCCGTTCCTAATACCTACCCAAGCCCGGTAATTGCCGATCATGGCGCCGATGGTAATCTCCAGCGACGGGTGGTAGGCAGTATCTGGATGATTGTGAGCTTGAATGATAGTCCATTTAGTCTTAGGCGTATCCAGCACTTTTCGCAGATCCAACCAGCGGGAATATAAGTGCGTGGCAGTAGCCAGCAACTCAGCGTCCAGCTTACTTGTATCAAAACCCAGCATCTCAACGCTCCTTTCCTGTGTGCGATGTGGTGAATAATAGCACGCAGACTCAGTTTCTGGATTAAGGTATAATTATTTATGACAGATACCGATAAACAACAGATTTTCTTACAACTCAAAGACGTACTGCAAAAGTACGCCAAGTTAATGTCCGTAACCACAGATACAAACACGGAGTTTCAAGTGTATACCGGCAAGCCGGTGGAATTACCCGGCCGTAAGTTTCCCACTATGTATTTTGCAGGTTTAATTATTAAGAAAAACTTCGTCGGGTTTTATTTCATGCCTATTTATATGAATCCCGACCTGGTAAGCAAGCTCGCACCAGAATTATTGAAGTTGCTTAAGGGAAAGTCTTGTTTTCATTTCACGAAGCTTGATCCCACAATCATCCCTAAGCTGGAGAGTGCATTGCAACTTGGATATGAGGGTTACCAAGAACGTGGCTGGATTTAATCCTGTGCCGTAGATTGAGAGCCGGCTTCACCTTCGAGCTTGCGGAAGTAGTAACCCAACACAAATCCCAAAGAACCTAAGAATATGCCAGAGATCAAAGGCAGAATTTTCGTAAGATTATCGACGATAGAAGTGCCACGGATAGCAGCATCCAGTATCGCCACCACAAATCCCAAGATAAACATTAAGAATGTGGCAATGGTATAGATCAAAGCCAATCTGCCGCGAGTATCCTCGCGCTTTTGCTCAAGAGTGACAGTGCCTGCGGCCTTGGGTGTGTCAATGAATCCACGCGGGTAGTAGTCATCGTAATCCTCCGGAAAGTCATCAGGCTCTTCAGGAGAATTATCCTCATTGAGAAATATCGCTTCATCGTCCACAAGTGATGGCACTGGCTGCAAATCTACCGCCGTAGTTATTTTCTGAGTCGTATTTTCCGGTGCCAACGCCATGTTAATCGTCTAATGATTCAAGTTTAGGTAAATCCGCAAAAGACTTAATGCTGAGGGCTTGGGTTTCTGCATCACTTTCAATCGTAACTTCCCGCCCAAATGCTTTCTTACCCATCCACAATAATGTCGCCAGCAAATTACGGCTGGAAGTACCAGCTTGTTTGCTCATCTTGGCCAACTCTTCAGCCATCTGCGCGTCTATTTGCAAGGATACTTGCTTAGATTGTTTCTGTTTAGTCTTCTTCTTGGTCATGAGTATGAATCACGTCGGGTACGATTAATTCTAGGTCGATAGTGCTGAGATCACGGCTCATTTTTTCACGCAGGTGAGCATCATGGCGCGAGTCAATCAATTGGATGTCGCCAATCCCCAGCTCGCTGGCCAATAGTACAGTCCGAGCAATGAGCAGAGTATATGCATGCTCTAAAATACTTGCCAGCATGTCGGCATACCAGAAGTTATTAATTTCTGCGGCCAACTCTGCACTTACACCTTCCGGCTCTGCATAATTCTCCTTACCTTGCTGCAGTACTTCTTCAATAAAGTTGAAATCCAGGGCTTCTGAGTCCAGCACTTTCTCCGGAAATTCAATATAGAATTCATCGGCTTCTTTAATTCTGGTCATAATTTCGTCGATAGTCCAGTCAGCACCCATAGCTTGAGCGGCTTCTGTAAGCACAGTGTCTAGGGATTTGTCGGCAACCAATATAGTCCGGAATTCTCCGGGTGCAGAATTAAGTTCGATTGAAGGTAAATATTCATCAAATTTGAGGGCCACGTTCGGATAAGTCATTGATTACGTTTAATTAGTGAATTATAACACTGCTATAAGCCAAAATAACAAGCACCAATCATAACAAATAATTTTGTTTTACGTTTCAATCTGACTTCTTGTTTGAAATTTGTAACTTGTTATTTATTTGATATCTGTGTTTTGGAATTTACCAAAGAATTGTACTTAAAACTCATGCAGTGTGATGCCATCTATAGTATATTTTAATGCTGCACTAAATGCCCTTGCCGGTTGTTACACGGCCTTGAAATCATTTAATTACAATAAAAGTTTAAAACCCATTGTATTGGGGTTGTTCTGTTTGGGCTTGATCCTGTTCGTGGGATCGTTTCGGCCTCACCAGGCGGATGCCGCAGTCACCAAGTGGCTTACTCACCGCGTGACAGAAACTGTAGACTCCGTACCAGCAGTTGCCAGCAACGGCAATATGTCGGAAACTGCTCAGGAAGCCGCCAATAGCAACTCTACCAGCACACCACTGGCTACTGGTAACTTTGTACTGAAGCCAGGTGCGCTGAACTCTACAGCCGGTACTCCGGGTGCCACTCCAGCGGGTTTCGGCTACTGGACTACCAACCCGTATCTCGGTTCATCCGCAAGCGCCAACTGGTCGTTTAAAGCTACAGCTACAATTGGTACCACGACTGGCTGGACATGCAGACTTAGAGTCATCGCCTACACCAACACTACCCGCAGCGTCACTGGCGCTACCCAGCTATTTGATACAGGCGACTTGACTGCCAACAACATATGCTCAAACACCGGTCCATACACAGACACCTTCAATCCTGGCGCAATCAATCTAACCACAACCGCGCCATCCGGCAGCGCCAAGTACATTTTGTTTGAATACTGGTTACATGTGACGGTACTGGGAACCTCCAGCACTCTTACTTTCGGCGTTGACGGCACATCCGATACCAGCATCACTCCAGAGAATACCAATACTTTTGTCACAGCCGCAAACATCACTGGTACATTGTTTAGCGATGAAGGTGTAACGGCAATCGCTACTGCACCGTCAGTCAAAACTTATAAGAATGGTTCAAACTGTTCTTCGTGCGCGGAGACTGCCACTGCAGCTGGAGTGTACTTTGTAGCTGTGCAGACACCATCATCGGGTGACGCGGTAAGCACTTTCATTGATAATAATGTTACTAGCAAGGGTAGTGTGGTTACCAAGTACACTCCAGACAATACGGCCGCGGGAGGCAAAAATATGTCTGGCATAAACATATACGCAGGTAGGGTAATCGCCAGGGGAAGTGCTGGCGGCAGCGTCGCTGTCGCGGATTTCAATCAAGTTGATGACAGTACGGATACGGACTTGCTGTTCACATCTTCAGCCTCATCGTTTACGTGCCGCAGCGCGTCTTTTACGGGTCTATGCGTAGATACCACTAGGAAGTTACTGGTATGGACGGGGCAAACATTTGCGCCCGGAGCAAACGTTACTGCTGACGCGGTCACTCTCAACGGCACATATACCGGAGGCTCGGAAACTTTGACCCTCACCAGCGGAGGAAGCAACAATACTTGTACCAATGTCGCGGGCACTGTCATTCCCCTATGTATATCCGGAGGCACCTTTACAGCAAATACCAACACCACCATATACAACGCTACCAGCGCTCTGAGAGTTAACTCTAATACTTACAACAATTTGACTCTGAGTCCTAGTACAGCAGTAATCTCCTATGTTTTGGGAACTGCGGCTGCTCAAACTATAACTGTAAATGGAGACTTCACAGTAAGTAACATTGCAGGAGGTGGGATGAGTGTTGACGCCGGCACATTTAACCCGGCGATAACCATTAAAGGTAATACCAGCATCACTGGCAATTCAAGCTCGAACGATATCTCCTGGACTCCCAGTACTGGCACGATGACCTTAAGCCCGACAGGCACAAAATCATTTGAGCTTACGAACGTGGCTCCTAGCAATGATATGGGAGTACTATCTGTTTCTGGAGGCAGCTCAACGCCCTTAATCAATTTCATAAACAACAACATTGCGCTATCCTTCGCCAATTCATTCACTTTCAAAACCATTACCATTGCTGCCAGCCACACAGTTACCGCGCAAACCGCCAGCATGACAATCGAAATGTATAACGCTACCGGGCCTTTGTTCACAAACAGTGGTACATTCAATCCGGGCACCAGCAATGTGCTTATGGCTGCCGACGCATCTATAACCTTCACCAGTGGGGCCATCACATTTTATGACCTAACTCTTGGTGGTGGATTAGGTATATCTGCAGCCAGAACTTACACAATGGGTGCCGGAGCCTTAACTATAAATCATAATTTTCTAATTGACCCGGATACTGCTGGAACGCTAACAGGCAATATCACAACCGTCACTTTGGGAGCAGCTGTTACAGTAGCTAACTCTACAAAAGTCTATTGCACAGGGAATATAAGCACTTGCACGGCTACATTAGATGCCAGTACCTCCAACTGGGCTTTGACTACTGCTACATTGGATCTTTCAGCACCAGTAATCGTAAGTCCGACCGGCCCAGGAATCTATACAGCCAGAGCATCAACAATTACTATAACTGGTACAAGTGCAGGGCCTTTGTTTACTAAAGGTACCGGCACATTTACTATCGGTACTAGCACCGTAGTATTCAATGCGGATGTGGCGACTACCCTGTTTGACGCTGCTATAACTGTGAACAACCTCACCTTAAATCCGACGATTACTACTAATAGAACATACACCACCACGTCTTCTGGCGCGCTAACGGTCAGCGGCAACATGCTGATCAACCCTGGTGCCTCTGGTACAAGTACGTTGACACTATCGATGACAGCCGCCGTTACAGTTGCCACAACAAAAACTACTACTATTACTAATGCCGGTCCTGGGACAGCAAATGTCACTATCTCAGGAGCCTTCACTTACAGCACAGGCTTACTGGTGATCAGCGCGAGCAGTACACTTACCATGGGTAGCAGCTCAACGTTACTAACGCTCACTGACTCCACAGCTTCCACCGTCGCTTTCACCAACAACGGCACATTCAACCATGGCAGCTCTACCGTTACGGTCACTGCGACATTTGGAGCTACCGCCGGCACCGTTACCAACGGTGCGATCACTTTTTACAATCTCACACTTTCCCCCACTATCGCAGCTGGCACTACTTACACCCTAAACGACAGCACCATTACTGTCGCCAACGACTATACCGAGAACCCCTCAGCCGCCGCACTCACTCTGGCAGTAAACCTGGGCGGTGCGCTCGCGGTGACAAACAACATCTCCCTTACACGTACATCCACAGCAGCCTGCAATCTCAACAGCACAGCCAGTGCTTTCGCCATCACCGCCAATAAAATTAGCGTGCTAGTAGGATGCACACTCACCGCCAATGGCTCCACGATTACAATGACCGGGAACACTGGTACGATTATGACAGTCACTGGCACATTTACTGGTGGAACTAGCACACTTGTATTCAATGGAGACGGTAACTTGACGATGTTGGATGACGCACAGTCTGTAGTTAATGTTACGCTTAGCCCCACACTGACAGGAGACAGGACATACACGCCAACTGCTACCGGCGGCACACTGACTGTGACCGGCAACATGCTAATCAATCCTGGCGCTGCAGGTACTAATAGGCTCACACTGGGTATGACCGGAGCAGTCACAGTAGGCACCACCAAAGATACGACCGTCACTAATGCGGGACCAGGTACTGCAAATGTCACTATCTCAGGTGCTTTTACTTACACCAGTGGGCGGTTTACTGTTAGCGCTAGCACTACTTTTGACTTAGGCAGCACTTCCACGCTAACGCTTACTGACACCACAGCATCAACAACCCAGCTGACTATTACCGGGACTTTTAATACAAATAACGCACCAATCAACCTAAACGGCAATGGCGCAACTACTACAGCCATTACTAGAAGTAGCGGCGTCGGGACATTTAATGTGGGTACGTCAATAGTCTCACTCAAAAGTGCTAGTTCTGCAGCTGCAGTTACTGTTACTAGTAGCGACACGTTTACATTCTATGATTTAATAATAACCCCCACAATTACTGTTACCACAGTCTACACAACCGGATCAGGAGCAATTACGGTTAATCATAACCTTACCGTTAACCCCACTGCTGGCACAGCTTTGGCGTTGTCACTTGTTTTAGGTGGGTCTATGACAGTAGCTGGGACCTCTACAGTAGATGGTACGACTTCAGGAGTAGGCGTATTAGATCTAAACAATGCATCTCCGCAAAGTCTCACCACAGGCTTTCTGTCAATTGTGGCCGGAGGTCAAACACAGGTTAGAGCAGGCACGCTTACGATAACCGGTACTACAGGAACGGTACTGACTAATGCAGGTACTTTTGGCATGCTCGCCGCAGGCACGGTCATATTTAACGGCAACGGAGACATCACTATGACCAGCGGTATTGCCGCTCAGTTTCTGGGTAATATAATTATTTCGCCTACAATCACAGCCGGGCATACTTACCACAGCGGCACCTTTACTACAGTCGGTGGTAATTTCACATTAGGACCACAAGCAGCCAGTGCACTTACTCTCAATGTCACTTTGGATGTCAATGTTACTGTCGGAGTAACCAAAACTACCACTATCGATACTGGCGGTACTTCAGCAATTGTTAACTTTGACTACAATAACTCATTTGACTCAGGGTTCTTCAACTGCACAAGCGGGAGCACGTTCGAATTTCCATTTGTGCCAAATGCCTTCTTCAACCTCAATGGCACTACTGGTACATTGTGGACCAATAATGGCACTATCATTGATCCTGGTTTTAGTGGAGTGCGATTCCAGCCCAACGCCTCTATTATTATGCTTGGCGGTAGTGGCAACTTCTTCTTCCACACATTGATTACTGTCCCGACAATATCAGTAAATCAGGTGTACACCATGGGTACTGAGACAGTTACCATTCGCGACTTATTCCAAACGTCATCAATCGCAGCTAGCGCCCTGAACCTGACTGTAAACATGGGCGGGAATGTTACTGCCGCCAGAACGATCATCAACGGGTCGACATCCTCTACCACCTTAAACACAACCTCAGCCAACCACTACACGCTGACCACCGGTACGCTGGAGGTCTCAACTGCAGGTATTTTCACAACCAACTCGTCAGACATATTCATTAATGGTGACCAGACTATACAGGGCATAGCTGCACTATTCGTGAGGATCGGCACATTTAACGCCAATACTTCCACGGTGCACTACGATACAGTGGCCACAGGACAGACATTGATCAGTGCAGCAACGACATTTAACAATGTGACTTTTGATCCAGCGCTTACGGCTAACCTCAGTTACACTACTGGCACTGTAGTGATGACTATAAATGGTACGGCTTTGTTCGCGCCCACTGCGACCTCAGCTTTTACCTTGACCGTCAGCATGGGTGCAAATGTGACAGTAGCAGCAACTCAGACCACGGAAATATCAAGCCTGGGCGCTGGACCGGGTAAATCACAGATCACAGGTGCCTTCACTTGGAGTACAGGATTCTTGCAGGTTGATTCAGGAGCGTTCTTTGATGAAGGTAGCAGTACTATTTTCACGTTAACCGGAACAGGTTCGGCACTGATGACCTGCAATGGCACCATGACTACATCCGGTACCAGCACTGTTAACGTGAACTTGAATCTAGCTTCTACGATTACAGCAGGTTCTAGCAATTGCACTGTATACAACTTAAGCTTTGCGCCAGCGCTAGTTACCACTGGTAAAACATACACGTTTGGCTCAACCGCTGTCGTTATCAACAACAACTGGACGATGACACCTACCGCTACAGCCTTAGCTTTGACCGTAGATATGGGCGGCACAACTACTGTAGTCGGCACCACCACATTAACCAGAGCATCTACCGCCACACTCACCTTTAATACCAACAACAACACACTCAGCACCGGACTGATCAGTATATTAACCGGCGCTACACTCAACGCTGGCTCTTCGAATATAAATATGACGGGTACATCGGGTACATTGTTTACACTCAACGGTGGTACATTTAACGCTAGTACGAGCACAGTTTTGTTCAACCCTAACGCTTCAATTACCACTTGGTCAAACAATGCCATCACGTTTAACAATCTGACATTCAATCCGACTCTCACCGGTGACGCAACGTACACTACCGGTACCACAGCTCCTACTATCAATGGCAATGTACTATTCAATCCTTCGGCAGCTGGCGCCAGCACATTGACTCTGGCAATGGCTGTGAGTCAAACCGTAGGCGCAACCAAAACTACGACCATCACTGGAGCTGGCGCTGGCCCTGCTATATCCAAGATTTCTGGCGCCTTCACTTGGAGCACAGGTTTCGTAAACATCACAGCTGGTACATTTACCGTTGCTGGTAGCACTACGCTTATCACCGTTACCGGTACTAGCGGTACACTATGGACTAACAGCGGTACTTTCAACGCTGGTGGATCTACTGTGACTATGAATCCAAACGCGTCGGTAACTCTTACCAGTGGTAGTACCACGTTCTTTAACCTCAGCCTTACACCCACGATCACTGGCACCACTGCTTATGCCTTCAACAGTAGCGCTATCGTGGTATCCAATAACCTGACCATTAATCCAACTGCTGCATCTGGACTAACCTTAACCACCACGCTAGGCGCGAGCTTGAGTGTAACTGGCACTTTGTCTATAACCAGAACCACATCAGCACTAGCTGTGCTCGATACTTCAGGATCTAACTTTGCACTCACCGCCGGCACTTTATCTACAGCAGCAGGCGGTACACTAACCGCACACGCTTCGGCAGTATCAGTCGGCTCAGGCGGGCTATCAAACGCAGGTACATTAAATGCTAATACATCGACAATTACCGACAGCGGAAACTGGGCAAACACTGGCACGTTCAATGCCGGCACAGGTACAGTTTCATTAACCACTACAGCTACGGCCGCAGTTACAGGTACCAACTCTTTCTGGAATTTCACAGTCGCGGTGCCGACCAAGACCGTAAACTTTGCGGCTACAAATGTGCAGACCATGCAATCTGGCGGTACATTTACTATCACTGGTAGCTCAGGAGTAGGAAATACGGTCAAACTTCGTTCAGGCGGATCGCCTACCAAATGGCAGATCACTATGCTAGGCACAGCCAATGTCACCTGGGCTGACGTCCAGGACGGCGGATGTACTGCCTCAAATAATATTATTGATAATAATGGCACGAACTCCGGCAACAACGATGCGTGTTGGTTATTCAATACCCAGCCAAATGATCCGACCTCATTGATCCAGAAGCGAGTCACCGGTGGTACTACCATATCTACCGGAGGTTGGACGAGTGAAACTCAAGTGCTGTTCACAGCCAGCGCTACCGACCCCAACAACCCTGACACCTTGAAGATTTGTGTGGAAATGCAACCGATTGGTACAGGCTTTACCAACACTCCGACCCTGTGTGGTAGTGCAGTTGCTTACTCCGGGACTACTGTAACGCCGACAGTGACTATCACTGGCATTACTGACCAAACAAAATACCATTGGCAAGCGGAGATAGAGGATACGAGTGGAGCCTTCTCCAACTGGGTAGCTTACGGCTCCAATCCGTTTGACTTTGGAGTCGACGCGTTCACACCTACTGGTACAGTTTATGATGGTACATCTACTGGAGTTGACGTTACATTTAATAATGGCTCGCTATCATCACTATCAGCAAACTGGGCATTCACGTTCGGGATCTCCGGCGTCAGCGATTACAGCTACACCATCGGCATCTCGCCAGGTGACAACAGTATCAAGACCCTCACCAGCACCAGTACCACACCAAATGTAACCACAACGGGATTAACCTTACAGACTTCTAAGCTGTACTACTTTAACGTCACAGCTACCAGCGTATCTGGCAAAGCAGCCACGGTTTCCTCCAATGGTCAATTAATCTTGCCGTCACTGTCATTCACATTGTCATCCAGTTCAGTAACATTTAACCATTTGAATGCAGCAAACAGCTTTACCGATACCAAGACTACGACATTGACCGTGAGCACAGACGCTTTCAATGGCTATGTGGTGAGATTATTTAAAACAGGCCCGTTAACCTCTACGCTAAATCCTCTGAATACAATCGGGGACTTCAATGGTGGTACTTACGCAGCACCTGGCAATTGGGGATCGGGAAATACCGGTTTTGGATACACGTCCAACGACACTACCATTCAGGGTGCAAACATCTTTAACAATAGCCCATGTCCAGGCGGTGGCTCTCCATCTTGTTACGCGCCATTTAGTAATACCGGACCAGGGGATATCGTGGCCGATCACACCAGTACTGTGTCAGGCACACCTATCACCAGTGAACAGTTCACCATCACGTACAAAGTGCAAACATCAGCTTTGCAACCACCTGGGCCATACACCACGTCACTGGTTTACACTATTATCCCTCAGTATTAATTGTAGTATCATGAAACTATGAAGAAGCTCATCATCGCTGCTGCAATCATCATGCTGACTCTCACAAGCACAGTCAGCGCTCAAACCATTGGCGGTCCTAACTCGCAGCCAGCATTGGGTGTCGATAAATCGATTATTGAATCAGTCGTAGACCCTGGAGTCGCGCAGACACAAGAGATACGTCTGACGAATCTCACCAACTTTCCGCTGCCGATCAAAGCCTCCAAAGAAAGCTTTACCCCCAGGGAAAAGTTAGACATCCCGCAAGACCAATTGGGTATATATGACGCATCGTCGTGGATCACATTAGCTGACGAAGATACCGACTTCATCATCCAACCAAAAGAAATTAAGACCATACAAGTGACAGTAACTCAGCCTCAGAACGCATCACCTGGTGGTCATTATGCATCGTTATACTTCGAGCCGCTCATCCCAGAGAGCGTCGTGTCAGACCAATCTGTGTTTGTGTACGCCAGAGTAGCAGTACTATTTTTCCTTCAGGTCAAAGGACAGATAGTAGAAAATATCGGAATCAAGCAGGTAAGTGCACCCGGCATCAGCGACTCAACTCCCGTGACTATAAGTACCATACTTCAAAATACAGGCAACACCCATATCTTGCCCGCCGGGAAGATTGAAGTTACGGATGAGCTTACACATAGTATCGTGCAAACGATTCCGTTCCCGCAGACAATCGTATTACCAGGTACAGAAAAGAATTACGCCGCAGACTTCACCAGTAATGCGAAAATCGGAGTTTTCTCGGCCCAGGTAATTGTTAATTATGGAGCCAGCAATTTGGCCTTAACCTCGCAGAAAATTGAGTTTTACGTCTTTCCTTACAACTTTGTGTTGATTATAATAATCCCGTTGCTAATTGCTTGCTTTTTCATCATTAGATATAGGAAACGTTTCCGTAAAGCCATTCGTGTGCTTACCACTACTCAATCAGTGAAGAAACTTAAGTTTAAATACGAAGACTAAATAGTTGACTTTAATGCGCGAATACCTAATTATGTAGTGCAGAATTAAATTAATTGCCCAGTCTATGTCAAAGTTAAAGCGCATCTCAATCATCTTTATCTCGATCACAGTAATTCTGTGTTTCTTGCCGTTAAACTACGTATCAGCCGCATCTTTGACCAGTGGCTCGATCACTTTGAGCGATTCGCGCCCATCTCATGCCGCGACCACTTATACCATCAAATTCTCTGGAGTAACTACTTCGGCAATCAAGTGTATTCACGTACAGCTTTCCACTACCAGCACCACTATTAGCAAACCAACAGGCGTGAATGTAACCAGCGCTGCGTTTGATGCCACATCTAACTACATCCCTACACCTGGTAGCTGGACAACTACACCTAACAATACTAACGGTACAGTAGATATGACATTTGCCTCAGGTGAGACTCCAGCCTCGGCATCCAACCGCACAGTAGTACTTACGGCGATTACTAATGGCAGCACGCCTGATGTCGGTTATTTCTTGCAATTCTCCACCTACAACAATACAGACTGCGTCACATCACCTGTGGATAGTGCCGTAATTATGTTCATTTACACTGCCGGACAAACGGTTACTGCTACTGTCGATCCTACACTGACATTCACAGTTAACGGTGTAGCTTCTGGACAATCGGTAAACGGCTCAACTACCACAGTAACTACTACTAGCACGACAGTGCCATTAGGTACATTGTCCAGCGGTGCTAATAGCATTGCCGCTCAAGACTTAACTATCGGTACCAATGCTACTGGCGGTTACACTATCACGGCTCAGTACACTGGAGGTTTATCCAACGGTACTCACACTATCACTGACTTCACAGGCACCAATGCCGCACCGACTAACTTCTCGGCAGCCGGTACAGAAGCATTTGGTTACACTTCCAATGACGCAGTCTTAGGTACAGGT
>CAYXSB010000002.1:12470-22581 GCA_964466865.1 uncultured Candidatus Saccharibacteria bacterium | reverse complement strand
TGCGGCATCCAAAATATCCATCCAGGAAATGCTAGGCGGGATATCGGGCTTGCCCATGATCGCTAATGCGTAAATTACCTCTTCCGGCAGAAAAGCAGAGTAACTGCGGTTGCGAGTCGGACTCTTGTTTTCAATTCTGCGGAAATAGCAATGCACTATCAGCAATCTACTCGCATCTGTCAGCTCCGAGGTCTTGAGATACTCAGCGGCCTCCACCAGGTCGATGTCTGAGATATTGTCAGGCAGTTCTGCCATGATGACAGCCGCCAGAACCTCTTCGCCTGTAAAACGTTTGAAGCAAAGCGCTTGCCCTTGCGCTAGCCTTCTCAAATAGCATTCTACCGTGAGGAAAGTTTCGATATCCCTCACTGGCATCTTCAGACTCACCACCTTACACCTCCCCTCTACTTTACGGCATCTTATCACAACTTAAATTTTAGTTAAATGCTATATAGTTTTCTTATCCTATAACATTCATAAGGTGGTATAATATCCAAAGCAAAACCGTGGAGGCCTACAATGACTACTTGCTTGATCATTGATGACGACCAGTTTAATCGTGAGCTACTCGAAAGAGTGTCCGAAATGGCTGGCGTCCATGTCATCGCATCTGCCACAGACGGTGGCGAGGGGTTGGAGATGTATTACACTCACACCCCGGAGATTGTGTTACTGGATATCTTGATGCCCACGATGAGTGGGGTTGAGGTTCTGGAGAGTCTCCATCGCGTAAACGCTCCGGCGGTGGTGATCGTTATCACCGCAGCGTTCATGAAACCGTATGATGTGCAGAGAATTATGGAACTGGGCGCTGCTGAGATCATTTTGAAGCCGTTCAGTCCGAAAGAGTTGGTGGAGAAGCTGCGCTCCATTGTCTCTAAACATAAGGCAGCCTAAACAAAACGGTCCCTCGCGGGACCGTTTAACTTGCTTATAAATTTTTAGGCAACCATCTTCAGAATCTTATACTTTACTTCACCGGTAGGTAGATTTACAGCTACAGTATCTCCGATTTGAGCTGAATTCAAAGCCTTACCAATAGGTGAGTCAATTGAAATCTTGCCCGCAGTAGGATCTGCTTGCTGTGCAGCTTCCTTGCCCACTAGTGTCACCGTGCGCTTATCACCGCCAACCTTTTGAATTTCTAGTGTATGACCAATACCGATAATATTATCTTCGGTGCTGGCATCAATAATTTCGGCAATGCTAATCAAGTATTCTAATTCATCAATGCGATTGTCGTTCAGCTCCTTGCGCTCCATAGCGTCAGAGTAAGCTTGGTTCTCAGACAAGTCTCCGAGGTCGCGTGCAGAACTAATCTGTTGGGCAATCTCGTCGCGCAAAGCACCCTTACGGGACTCTGATTCGCGAGTCATCTCTTCATAACCTGCTTGGGTTACGTACAATACATCTTTTTCTTTTTGAGTTTTGGTAGTTTTCTTCTTCACCATAATTGGCTACTTACTAAGTTTTAATTGGATTAATAAATCTTTCTGGAGTGTCTGCGTAAACACAACCTTACCTCCAACGGGTGTAATGTTGGGGGTAATACTAGTGAACGATAGTCCGGGAGCTAGGTTAATTTCCGTATCCGAGATTACTTCTGTACCCGCTAACTTCGCTTGTCCCAGGGTCAAATTATACTCTGAAACACTAGAAGTTTCAAACGCTATAGTATCCCAGCTATAGGACAATTCCGTTTCTGACACGAGGTTTGCAACCGCACACTGCTTATTGTTGCCAGCGTGCACAGCAACTCGACTAGCCACAATGCCTGTCACCTGCAAGCTATGCGCCGTTAGCGGTACGCATACAGACACTTCGCGTAGGTTAGCTACCGATGGGAACTTCACTGTCATCTCGTAATGCAGACTCGAATCATGGTTTACGGTAACCTTTGCGACTTCATTAAACGCTGGATATCGCTGCGGCGACACACTCTGCGCGTCGTCAGCCATATTTACGTACACTGGCATATCCGCATTGCTCAATGCTGAGCCGGTGATATTCTGGGCCTCCAATATCGCACTGACGCTCAGATCATTTGCTGGGATCACCAGATCTTTGGTGCCGGCTGAGGCGGACAAAACTTGCATCAGTGGCGTGAAGTTATGACTGTAGTCCTTGAACACTTTATCCAAGATCTCCGCAAATGTCTGAGCAGCCAAATCGTCGCGCCTTTGTGCGGTTGCAGTTTGCAACTGCATCTTTGACAAATTTGTCAGAAAATTAGTTTTAGTAAAGTCTTGGCCCTCGACCTGCACAGTTCCCACTTTATCCAACATGTCTTCCAAGGTGCGGTAATTAATGATGGCAGTAGCAGCGATGGTACGACCAAATGATTTGCCCCACAGGCTTTCTACTACGTTTGCGAACAGCTCTGGGTCACCAATGTACGCCAGATCTCTCAATGCTAGATTTGTAGTTGTCCTGGCAGTGTAAGCGCGTAAATTAATTTCATCCAATGCAAACTTCGGAACCTTAGTCATGTCCGGTGTAAACGAGTCTACGCTCTGAAGTCTAGCTTCAGTAATTGCACCATTCTGGAATGTCACTAGTAAGAAAGCACTCAGCTCACCGCCGATAGGCATCGGTCGTGAATTGTCCAATACCATGACTAAATAAGTACGTGCCTCGGTTGCACCCAGCACATCGCTACCAAAGTCTGCCAGATTGGCAAAGTTGCTGACCACGTTCACATTAGTCAAACGATTATTCAAATTAGTCACTGGCGTGTGCACAAAGTCCGGCAAGAATGACAGATCTTGTTGTGACAGCTCCAAGCTGGCCTGCGCTAACTCATTCTTGCCGACATCGGCGAAAGCCTTACGCGCATCCATTTCGTCCAGAATTGGCGAATAGTCCGTGCTTGTCCCCACTGACAGATAGCTATCAGAATTTGGTCGGAACCCAGCATTACCGATATATTTATCCAAGTAATCCTGGAATGGACTAACAGCATAGGCAATATCCTTCACACCCTCTGCCATCGAACTATAAGTCTGAATTAACTTAATGTATTTACCGACATAAGTATCCAAAGCAAACACGCGAGCTACAGGTTGGTACCGGCTCAAGATCTCCGCGGTCTCTGTAAATGCAGAATGTAATGCATCTGCATTGGTTTGAATGCCAGTGAAATCGTTGGCAGCGATTGCTCGCTCAATATTGTTCATATCCGTGCTTACCGTTACCAAATCACGACCGACGACTACTGCCGGAGATACTACGGCAAAGTAGAATACCCCGAGAATGATCACTAACACGATATACATAAAGAACTGAATCGGAGTGACATTACGCAGGAAAGTAAAGCTGCTGCGAGCGTCCAGGAAGCTCTTCCAGAACCAATCCCGGACTTTGTCCATAGGTGTGCGCGGCCGGAACCGACGTTTAGACTTAATACTATCATCCGCTTTCGTAATTGATAGTTCCCGGGCTTCCTCCTGACGCTTGCGCTCAGCAATTAAGCGTGACACTGGTCCATTCTCCTCGCCTGCTTCTGCAGTTGTATCGCTCTGCTTGGCCAATGACAAGAATGACCGGATCTTACCCGCTAGCGTATTGTCCGCGGCGGCGTCTGTCGGCAATTTATAGTTCAACGCATATAGCTTCGCCGCCGCTAAAGATTCTTTAATGGCTTGTTCGAAGTCTACCTTTGGCTTCCAGCCGACGTGAGACAGATTGGGAGCTGGCTTGTGCAGCCGCAATGGCGGCAAATCGCTCAAGTCTTCGCGGAAGGTAATTTCTTTAGATTCTGGTTCTAATTCTTGCAGTTTATACGCAATCGATAAGTGGGTAATGGTATTTTCATATGCCAGAGAATAAATCTCGCCTACTGTGTCTTTAGTGAACTGAGCTTTGATCACGCCGTAAGCGCCATCCAAAAGATGCACATACCATTCAGAATCCAGTCCATCGTTAATCAATTCCAGATTGGTACCAGCAACTGCAGATAACACCAAGTGTACAAATACAGTACTGCGCGTGAAATCCATACCTTCACCGATAATCTCACCTAAGCGTACAATTCTGGCGTTTAAACTTGCCTTGCTTACATATTCTAATGTCAGGCTTTCTGCATAGCGTTGCACTTCCATATCGGTGTATACGGCATGCTTCACTTTAGAATCTTTCCCGAAATTGACATCAATATTCATGCTTGCCATCAACATTTGATGCGCCTTGATCGATGTCGTCAGCAAGAACTTAGCTTCAAACTTGGCGGTAAGCGCTAATGTCGAATCTAAGTAGTTGGAATATTTGAGAAATGCCTGAGTAGATACACTGTCCTTCTCAGAATCAGCGCCAAAGCCTTCATGAGCCAGGTAGAATACGTAGTCTAATCGACGAATATCTTCTTCCAAATGCGGGATCGCACTGTAGTCCAATAGGCTAATGAGTGCGTTGTCTCCCAGTTTCTGACTAATATGGTTTACGTTTTCTTCGGTGTATCCGTCGACAATAATCACGTACCCGCCCTGCTCCAGCAATGATTCCGCGATTTCCAGGCCTAAGTTGGTAGCTCCATTGATAATTAACGAAGTTGGGTACTTGATAGTATTTTTGAGTTTGAATTTAGCTTGCATAATTAGTGGGCGACTTCGATTGGCTGCAGGAATAAGTCAGCGTCTACATTTACATTATATCCATTTAGTTTATCGCGATCTGACTGTGCTTGGGGTAACAAAGTGAATTCTTGGGTATCATAGCCCGTTTTGGAAATAGTAACCTTGTGCTGCTTATCCAGGCTCAGTTTGTAGCCAGCAATGGGGCTATCCCCGACAGAAATATCATCCACTTGGACCTTAGCGCCAGAAGTGTTGGTTTTGAGGCTCAATAGTACATCCTGAGAATCATCTAGTTTGCGGGTGGCATAGATCACATGACCTTCGGAGAATTCCGCAGTGGGACCTAGTTCGAACGAAATCACCACGTCTACACCCGATTCGAATGTCACTAAGCGGTCAAAATTGGCATACGTGCCGGCGACATCAGCGGTACGCACCAGCTTTACTTGATGTTGACCGGGATCAATTGCGGGGACGACTAAAGGAGAACTAGCAGGATCGACTTTACCAGCAGAATTCCCATCGACAAACACCTGCAATTCGCCAGCCAGAGAACTGACTTGCAAACCACCGATTTGTTGTTTGGGAGCAATGCCTAATAGCTGAGGCAACGCAATGTTCAACCCGTTCCAGGGTGACCATAGAGCACACAAAAAGGCTATTAGGATTAGCAATATAATGGCATACGACTTTCGCATGGGCAGGACGAGACTTTCGTTAACAGCACATTATATGGGAGAAAGAGTCAGGCAGCAAACGAAACTGCTGCGCCGGAAGCGCTTGTATGTAGCAACTCCAGCAAGCTTAACGCTTGGAGAATTGTTCAGACTTGCGGGCCTTCAAGTGACCAGGCTTCTTGCGTTCCACCATACGTGGGTCACGGCGCATGAATCCGGCTTTCTTAAGGACTTTACGCATGTCAGGATTGATTTGGGTGATGGCCCGGGCTAATGCCAGGTCAATAGCTTCAATCTGAGCATTAGTACCGCCACCTACAGCCTTAACTGTAAAGTAGAAGTCTTTGGGATCGAGTTCAGCAATCGCGAATGGGCGATTCAATTTCAATTGAGTAGTCTTCAAAGGATACAACTCTTCAGATGGCTTGCCGTTAATTGTAGATACACCAGTTTCCTGGAATAAACGTAGAGTTACGTTCGCAGTTTTGCGACGTCCGGTAGCGTAGTAGTATTTCTTATCGGCCATGCTTTAGAGTTTAATTTCGTTGATATTCACTGTCTGCGGCTTTTGAGCGTCATGCTTGTGAGCGCTGCCAGTGTAGATAAATAAGTTGTCAGCATAAATAGCATCACCTTGTTTGGTACGAGGCAACATACCACGGATGGCATGCTCTAGTACGCGTTCAGGATGAGTATCCAACATTTCCCCGAGAGTGAATATTTTCAATCCACCTGGGAATCCGGAATAACGAGTGTAGGTCTTACCAGCTTTCTTACGAGCGGTAACATCAATCTCTGCAGCGTTGATCACGATTACCTTCTGCTTTGGCGTTAGGTAAGCTCTGGTCTTTGGCTCAGTCTTGCCCATCAGTAATTCTGCGGCAATGCTTGCGACTTTACCGATGCGCTGTCCTTTGGCATCAATCAAGTGCCAGGATTCGATTAATTCAGTTGGTGTGGTTATGCGGGTTTTGAACATTATTATTTTGAGTTACGTCGAGTATCTTTAGTGCTTTCTTTCTTACGAGCGTTTGTGGATGGGCGAGCTTCAGCTTCAGGCTTATTTCCACCTAATCGGGAACGAATTCCAGTCTTAGGCTTGCTAGAAGCTTCACGTTTCTCTAAGGCTTGAGCCAAGCGAGATTTACGCTCTTTCAACTCAGTACCCTTGATCATGACGATAGCTTGAGCTGCATTGTCACCTTTGCGGGACAATGTTAAAGCACTGATGGTATAACCAGAGTTGCTCTCCTGCAATCGCGGTAAAATTGTATTGTAAAGTTTAGATACGGCCTTATCACTACCCAAAGTTGATGCCACATTGCGTTTGCTGGCCAAAGTATCTTTCTTAGCTTCATTTACCAAACGATCGAAACCTTGCTTCAGCAACTTCACTTTCTTAGGAGTGGTTTGCAGACGCTCGTGGTGGATCAAGTCCAACAATTGTGAACTCATGATCGCTCTACGATGTGAGGGCTTCATGCCTGATATTTTTGCTTTCTTCGGACTTGTATTCATTTACTCAACTTCGAATTATTAGATTAATTTGACTTCATTTTGCTTTAATATAGCCAGCAATTCCTGGAATGATTTCTCACCCATACCCTTGATGCTGCTTACTTCCTCTTCTGTCAGACCTTCCAATTGGCGTAAATCCTCATAGTTGCTATTCAGCAAAGCATTGGTCAATCTGGTAGACAGGTTTAGGTCTTCAACACGCAATGGCTGCTTGTTCTCATTCTTAGCTTCAGCTTCTGAACGTAGAGGCAATGTAGCGTTTTGAACTTGCTGCATAGACTTCTCGCTCAACAATTCGTTGGCGGATTGCAGTAAGTGCTCGCTTACCTTTACTAGAATCTCAGCGGCTTGGTAAAGGGCAGCTGAAGGAGTAATTGCACCGTTAGTGCTAACCTTCAATACCAATTGATCCAAGTCAGTTTGCTGACCTACGCGAGTATTACCGAATTCAATAGATACCAATCTCACCGGAGTGAAAATTGCATCTACCGGAATTGTACCGATCTCTTTGCGTAGCTCTTCGTTTGGCAAGGCATAGCCTAACCCTTTTTCAATCGTAATTTCAGCTTCGATGTGAGACTTATCGTCTGACAAGGTAGTCAAGTGGAACTCTGGGTTCACAATTTCTACCATTGCATTCTTTTCAATGTCAGCAGCAGTCACTACACGTGGTCCAGACTTATCACCCTTTACGGATAATTTCAATTTCACTGGCTCATCGCTGTGAGAAACTACAGCAATTCCCTTCAAAGCTAACACCAAAGTCAACACATCATCCTGCAAGCCTGCCATTGTAGTATATTCGTGCTCCACACCTTGAATCTTGATGCTGGTCACTGCAGATCCAGGAATGCTGGAAAGCAATAAACGACGGTAAGTGTTGCCGACGGTTGCAGCGTAGCCCTTGGGTAGAGGACCAATATTGAACACACCATCTGTTTCATTCTCAGAAACAGTCTTGATGCTGAACTGATTTATCGGAAACATAGTCATTGCCATAGTTTAAGAATAATAAAAATTGTTACTAATTATTAATCACTGTTATTTAGAATACAATTCAACAATCATACGCTCTTTAATGGATTGATCCATCATTTCACGGGTTGGCACGGCGGTAACCTTGCCTCCGTTAGTGAATTTCTCCATCCATGCCGGTACTTTTACGGTTTTTAATTCTTCGATTCTCTGCTTAAATGCGTCTGTCTCCAAAGTCTTTGGTGCAACTGTAATCTCATCACCCGGCTTCAAGATAGAAGAAGGTGTAGAGTGCTTTCTGCCATTTACCAATACATGACCATGGGTCACCAATTGTCTAGCTTGAGCACGTGTATTTGCAAATCCTAGGCGATATAACACATTGTCAGCACGCATCTCCAATAACTGTAGGAATCTAGTTCCGGTGTTACCTTTAGCTTTCTGAGCTAAATCATAGAAACGGCGGAACTGACGCTCTTGCATACCATAAGTACGCTTTACTTTCTGCTTCTCGCGGAATTGAATAGCATATTCTGATGGGCGCTTCTTCGGAGCCGGGAATTGACCCGGAGCTGATAATCGACGACGCCACTTTTCGCCCGCACCTAATACGGTTGCGCCTTCGCGTCTGTTAATTCTCCATTTTGCTCCAGTGTATCTTGCCATTTATTGATATTTGTAACTTATTTGGTATTTGTAATTTGTTGTTTACTTCTTAGGTGCTTTACGCGGCTTGCAACCACCATGAGGAATGGGGGTGTAGTCGGAAAGCGAGGTAATGCGTAATCCAGCAGCACGCACGCCTTTAACAGCTGCCTGGCGGCCTTCGCCGATGCCTTTGATGATCACGATTGCTTCTTGAGCACCTAATTTCATAGCTTTCTTGGCTGCATCTTCTCCAGCGCGAGTGGCGGCATAAGCTGTGCTCTTGCGAGTACCACTGAAACCAACTTGTCCACCGCTACTCACAGAGATAACTTCTCCGGTGTAATCAGTGACGGCCACAATAGTGTTGTTGTAAGAAGAATTCACTACCACCTTCACCTTTGGTGAGGTTAAGCGTTGTTTACGCTTCTTCTTTACATCATCTTTTTTGGCCATTGGCTTGGCTTCTGCTTTTGCTTTCTTTGCCATATGTCTAGTTCTTAGTTAGTTGATTATTTCTTTTCTTTCTTCAATCCGCCTACAGTCATACCGCGTCCCTTACGAGTCTTGGCATTCTTGCGAGTATTCTGGCCTCTCACTGGCAATCCCAATTTATGACGAATGCCGCGGTAAGCGCGAATATCTTTTAAGCGTTTAATGTTCTGGAATATGCGTTGTTTTAATGTTCCTTCTACGATCAGGTTCTTTTCAATATACTCGTAGAGTTTGCTGAGGTCACGTTCAGAAAGATCTTTGGCCCGAGTATCAGGATTTACACCTGTAGCTTGTAGGGCTTTCTTAGCAGTGGTCGGTCCAATGCCGTAAATGTAAGTCAGTGCGACTTCGATACGTTTTTCATTTGGTACGTCTACTCCAACAATTCTAGCCATTTATGTATATCGTAATTTCTTAATAATATTAACCTTGTCTCTGTTTGTGACGGGGGTTAGCCGAACAAATCACGTACACCACTGTCTTGATCTTACTACCCTTAGCTGGGCCGTGACGACGTCTGGTGACGATTTTGCAATGAGGACATCTCTTTTTGACGCTTGCTTGTACTTTCATGATTATGCAACTTTTGCTTCAGGTTCAACATTAATATGCAGATGGCTGGCCAGTTTGGCTGCATCTTTTTTGGCGTTGTAGACGATTCTGCCTATGGTTAAATCATAAGGAGAAACTTCCAAAACCACCTTATCTCCCTCCGCAACTTTAATATAATTCTGCCGCATCTTACCCGAAATGTAGCCTGTCAATGTATGCTTTAAGCCCTGAACATCAATCTCTACTATGTATTTGGTGTCTTGTAAGACTCTCAGGACTTTGCCTTCGACTCTGACTTTGAGCTCTTTTTGTGCATTGACGAACTTAACTTTCGGCATTGGCAGGATTCTATTAATAGCTAAATAGGCTGTATATAGGGCCTAAACCAGTTATGCTAACGGGCAGGGCAATTTTACCAGAAGATGGGTCTACTCACAACATAAATAAACCTATTTTCAAGGCTTTTATGCCAGTTCTAGCCTACAATCAGTGGCCAATCTGTGGTATCTGTCAAAATCCGGTAATTTCCATCCTGTACCTCGACCATATATTCAAACATTACTGAGTTTTTACCATCTCGGGTACGTACTGTCCACCCATCTTTATCAGTGTAAACTCGGTCACTACCAGCCACCACTTGCGCCTCCACGCACAGCACCATGCCAGCTACCAACTCAT
>CAYXSB010000002.1:0-12460 GCA_964466865.1 uncultured Candidatus Saccharibacteria bacterium | reverse complement strand
CTCATCACCCTCGCCAGCATCTCCATAGGCGGGGACTTGTGGCCACTCATGCAAGCTGCGACCAATCGCATGACCAACGTAATCCTTCAACACATCAAACCCGGCCATTTGCGATACTGTTTCCATGGTTTCTCCGAGATCTCCAGTGAAATTCCCGGCCACGGCTTTTTTTACTGCGCTCTCTACCGCCAATTTCCCAATTTTGATCAGTTTTTCATTTTCAGGACTCAGCTCATGTACTCCTACCGTTACACAATGATCAGTGTAGAAACCTTTGTGAATGATTCCGAAATCCAGTTTGACTAGATCTCCGTTTTCAAACACACGTTCAGATTCAGGGATAGCATGCAGCACTACATCATTCACACAAACGCACATGTTTCCGGGGAAAGGATAAGCGCCTGGTACACCTTTGAATGCAGGTTGTACTCCATGTTGCTGGCATAATTCTCCAGCTAAGCGATCAACATCAGTAATCTTCACACCTTCGCGTACGCTATCACGTAATTTTGCCAGAATCTCGACAGAAATACCTGCCGCTTCCCGGATGATTTCCAGATCAGCAGCGGTTTTTACAGCGTGTTTGGGCATAGTTATAGATAGCGTTCGTAATTTTGAGTCGCACGAAGGGAATCAACCTGGCGCAGTGTTTCCAAAATCACACCAACAATAATCAAAATGCTAGTACCGCCAATCCCTGAGAAGATGGCGAATTGCTGTCCAGTTAAGCTTTGTAATGAAGCTCCGGCTACTAACGGAATCAACGCAATGATACCCAAGAATATGGCTCCCACTACGGTCAACCGCAACATGACCTTGGTGATAAAGTCAGCCGTGGACTTGCCGGGACGAATGCCAGGGATAAATCCACCAGATTTCTGCAGATTTTCTGCTACTTCGTCTGGTTTCAAAGCGATAAAGGCGTAGAACAAGGAGAATACGATAATCAGGACAAAGTACAATACATGTTGCTGCGTAGTGGTACGGTCTAGCAATGGGCTAGTCGAAGCCGACGTCAGGAATTGACCTAACGGCGAGGTAGTATCTACTATTTTTTGCAATACCGGAATAATGAGCTGCGGCACTGTCAACATAGATGAAGCGAATACGATCGGCAATACGCCGGATTGGTTTAGTTTCAATGGTAAGAATGAGTCAGTAACTGCGCTACTACCGCGTTCGCGGCGTGCATACTGGATGGTAACCTTGCGTGTAGACTCCGTCATAAAGATAATACCAGCCACAAGTAAGATCGCGCCTCCAAACAACAAATACACAGCAATCAGTGATGGATCCAATAGGTAAGACAAATTGCCTGCCAATGCGCCGTGGACAGCAGCACCCACATCTACTTGGGACATGTCGCGAGAAATCAAAGCCGGCAATGAGGACAAAATTCCCACCATAATCATAATTGAGGAACCGTTGCCTATACCCTGCTCTGTCACCAACTCTGCCATCCACATCAGTAACATGGAACCCGCCGACAAGATCACGGTCATAAAGATTAGTTTCTCGGGTGACACGCCACCAGCAGCATTACGGGCAATCAAATACACTGGCGAAGTCGCATCACCACTCAGGTTTTGCTGTGCTAGCAATACTAAGTATCCCACTGCATAAAGTACGGACAACGGAATCGTCAGATACCGAGTGTATTGATCCAACACCTGACGGCCACGAGCGCCTTCTTTGGAAAGTTCTTCCAACTGTGGAATTACGGATGTCAGCAACTGAATAATGATAGAAGCGGTAATGAACACACCGATGCCTAAACCTACAACGCTTGGTGTGTCTAAGCGACCACCAGTAAACACTGTCAAAAAGTAATTTACTTCGGAAGTGGTGCTGTTACCAAACTGCTGTTGGTACACATGCATATCGATTCCCGGCAATGGAATGTTGGAAAGTAGTCTGTAGATGAAAATAATCAACAAAGTAAACGCCATGCGTTTGAGAATTTCTTTGTTGGAAAGTACGTCTAACAAGTAACGTCCCAGACGGAACCGCTTGATGAATTTAGTGGAATTGCGCAGGATGCGGCTATTAGCTATGCGTTTACCGATAGCTGAGAGTTTATTACCCATAAGATTTATAGTTCGCTGGTGAGTTATCTGTGGGCTAGCTAACTAGACAACTAGTCCCCTTACTATATTACTCTACTTGTCCGCCGGCTTTCTCTACTGCCTGACGAGCGGTTTGTGATAGCGGAATACCGGAGATCACAAGCTTGCGGTTGATATCTTTATCAAATAGGATTTTTACGTCTAATTTCTTGCTGCCTACTTTAATCAAACCCGCTTCAATCAAGGCATCAAAGTCTACAGTGTCTTTTTCTACCACTTCAGCAATCTCGCTCAGATTCAAAGTCACACGCTTTACGCCCTTGGTGAATTCACCACGGGAAAAACCTTTCAACTTCGGGAATCTACGAGATAGTGGGTTTTGACCTCCCTCGAACCCTGGACGGGGACGAGAATAACCAGAACGGGACTTCTGTCCTTTGGTACCACGACCGGTGGTGTGACCACCACGACCTGTACCGACACCACGTCCACGCTTTACAGCGGATTTGGTTGATTTTGGAGATGGTAGATTATTTGTCATATTACTATTAGTTATCGTTGATTATAGTCTAGTGCTGCGCAATGATTTCAGAGCTTCAATCGTGGCATAAGCCGCATTGATTTGATTGGTTGAGCCGATGATCTTAGTCAAAGCATCTTTTACTCCAGCTAGCTCTAATACACCTTTCACTGTAGATCCGGCAATAATTCCGGTTCCAGGAGCGGCAGGCTTTAAGATCAATCTGCTGGACTTGTATTTGATTTCAATTTCATGAGGAATAGTATTGCCTTTCAGGTTAGCCATTACCAAGTTCTTCTTTGCTTTCAAAGAAGCTTTAGCTTGAGCAGCAGACACATCAGCACCTTTGCCCAATCCTAATCCAACACGTCCATTTCTGTCGCCGGCGACGATGAATACGCTCAAGCGCAATCTACGTCCACCCTTGAACATACGAGAGACACGACGGACTTTGATAATTCTAGTATCTAAGCCATCTTCAACTTCGTTACGACGAGGACGATGAGGCTTGTTACCACCACGTTGTCCACGATCATTGCGATTACCACCGCGACGATCACCTGTATAAGCACCCGGCTGTACTGCTACCTCTGGGGCATTTACTGGCTCGGCGTTTGTTGTTTCTACTTTCTGTTCTGGCATATTATTAGTTGGTAGTTCCACTGATTAAAATACTAGTCCACCTTCACGCGCACCTTCAGCTACAGACTTCACTCTGCCGTGAAATTTATATCCACTACGATCAAATACTACTTTTTCTAGTTTCAATTTCTGAGCTACCTTTGCAACTTCGTTTCCTACATCTTTGGCTTTCTCAATTGGAGTGCCTTTTGTAGCTTTTACATCGCTAACAGTCACCAAAGTCTTGCGAGCATCATCGTCAATCAACTGCGCATAGATATGCTTGTTGGAACGAAATACTGAAAGTCTCGGTATCATAGCATTACCGCGAATACGCTTGCGGGTATGCATCTGTCTGCGTTGTCTAGTTTCTAATCTTGTTTTCACTTAGTGTTTATAATTTATGACTTATTTAATATTAAGCAGCGCCCTTCTTCACAGACTTACGTCTTACCTGCTCATCCTTATATCTTACACCCTTGCCCTTGTAAGGCTCAGGCTTACGGAAGTCGCGGATTTTAGCTGCTACTTCTCCCACTAATTGGCGATCAATGCCTTCGATAGTTACTTCTGTCTGGTTGTCTATTTTGATAGTCACACCTACTGGTGGTTGATAATCAATCTTATGAGCAAATCCTAGAGAAAATACCGCTTTGTCACCCTGCATTTCTCCTCTGTAACCAATACCGATAATGCTCAATTCTTTCTTAAAACCTGTGGTCACACCTGTCACCATATTATTAATTAACGTGCGATATAGACCGTGAAAACTGCGATTTTGTTTCTCATCGTCATCACGGGCTACCATCATTACACCATCTTCCATGCTGGCAGTTACGCCTTGGCGCAGGGATTCAGTTAATGTGCCCTTAGGACCGGTAACAGTAACTTCCTGGTGACCATAGCGGCCGCCATTCTTAATCTCTACTGTTACACCTGCTGGAATTGTGATTGGTAATTTTCCGATTCTTGACATTTCAGATTAGTAAATCATAGCTACATATTCCCCGCCGACTTTCTCTGCCTTGGCTTTCTTGCCTGTCATCAAACCCTTAGGAGTAGACATGATGGCCACACCTAGTCCGTTACGTACACGCGGAATCTCACGATAACCGATGTATTTACGAATACCAGGCTTGGAAACACGCTTCATCCCGGAGATGGCTGGTTGTCCATTTACGTATTTCAAGTCCACTTCCAGAGTCTTCTGAGGCTCAGTGTCTACTATTTGGTAGGCGCTGATGAAACCTTCTTCTTTCAAGATCTCCGCAATTCTCAACAGCAACTTAGAAGCTGGAGTGCTGACTTTGTCTTTTTCTCGTTGTTGGGCGTTTCTGATTCTAGTCAGGAAGTCGCCGATTGGGTCGCTAATTAACATATCTTATTATTAAAATTACCAAGTAGCTCTGTGTACTCCCGGCAACTCGCCTGTCATGGCGCGATTGCGGAAACAGATTCTACATAATTTAAATCTGCGGATATAACCATGGGATCTACCGCAAACCTCACAGCGGTTATAAGCCTTAGTCGAGTGTTTTAGTTTTCCAGCCGCTGCCAATCTATTTTTATGCTTTGCCGCAAATTTTTGTGCTGATCCTGCCATATTATTTGTCTTTCTTAAAAGGCATACCTAATTTCTCAAGTAATAAAGCTCCTGATTCGTCATCTTTTGCTGAGGTGCAGATGATAATCTGCAACGGACGAATCTTCACCATCTTGCTAGTATCAATCTCCGGGAATACGGTATGCTCTCTAATTCCCAGGGCGTAGTTACCACGCTTATCGAAAGCATTTCGCGGAACTCCGCGGAAGTCCTTCACACGAGGCAATACTACATTCACTAGCTTGTCGTAAAAGTCCCACATTCTATCCTTTCGCAATGTCACCTTAATTCCATTATCCATGTTCTCCCGCAATTTGAAGTTGGAAATTGCTTTGCTAGATTTTGTAATCACAGGCTTCTGGCCGGTGATTATAGCAATATCTGCAGCCATTTCCTGCACAGCAGTAGGATTTGTTAAAGCTTCTTTGCCGATACCTACGTTGATCACAATCTTGGTCAATGTCGGTGCCGCCATTGTATTCTTTATTCCTAACTCCTGCATCAATTGAGAGCGGACTTGGGATTCATATTTTTGTTTTAGTTCGGTTGTTTGAGTCTTGGTCATTATTTGATTTCTGCTTTAGTGTTTTTGGCAATTCTTACTTTCTTGCCAGCTTTATCTTGTTTAATTCCTACACGAGTTGGCTTGTCCTTGCCATCAATCAGCATCACGTTGGATACATCTACCGGCTTTTCAATCTTGATAATTCCGCCTGGGATATTGAAAGTCGGATTTGGTTTTTGATGACGCGTCACAATGTTCACACCTTTCACTACCACTTTCATCTGCGGTTCCATCTTGCGTTGGCTTCGCTTGGTTCTGACTTGGCGGATTACTTTCAGTACTTCGCCTGTCTTACCCGCGTCCTTGCCGCGCATTACTATTACATTGTCGCCTGATTTAATCTTTCTCATTGGTTTAAAGTACTTCTGGTGCTAACGATACAATTTTCTGAAAACCTTTTTCTCTCAATTCTCTGGCCACTGGCCCGAAAATGCGAGTACCTACAGGTTCTTTGTTTGCTTTATTAATCAATACAGCTGCATTGTCATCAAAACGAACGTATGAGCCATCTTTGCGCTGCCACTCCTTGCGAGCTCTTACTAACACTGCATGCACAACTTCACCTTCTTTAACTCCGGCATTCGGAATTGCTTTCTTGATAGAAGCACTCACGATGTCGCCTACGTGCGCAAAGCGCTGATAATCTCCGCCTTTCTTACGGCCTTGTACTTGAATTACCAGGATTTCTTTGGCTCCTGAGTTGTCTGCAATTTTTAGTCTTGATTCTGAGCGTACCATTATTATTTATGCGTTACTTCTACTTTATTAATTACTTCCCAAGACTTGCTCTTGGACATAGGCTTCATTTCGCCGATCACTACGATGTCACCGACAGCAATGTTGTCCATGTCTGTGCAATGTACTAAGTAGTGTTTGTGAGAACGTACTACTTTGCCGTACAAAGGATGAGCTTGTTTCTTCTCAATCTTGACACGGATAGTTTGTGCCGAACTCTTCTTTACTACCTCACCTTGTAATGTTCTGCGAGTTTTATCCATTTATTTAGTTTCTGTATTTATATTTAAGTACATCATGGCGCGAGCAATGTCACGACGCATGTTCTTCAACTTGGCAGTATCGTTATCTTTGCCCAACATCACATCCAAACGATGCTGAAAGTACTGTTGACGCATTTCCTGTAAGCCTTTGGCATCGACTTTGGTCAGATCAGTCTTAGCGACTTTCTTCTTGGCCACAGCCTTTACTGGCTTCACTTCAGCCTCCACTGCCTCAACATTAGTTTCAACTTCCTTGGTTGCCTTCTTGGCTTTCGTTGCTTTAGTTTTAGTTGTTGTTTCTGATTTTGCCATGTTAGTTCTTCTTTATTACTCTAGTGCGCATTGGAAATTTCTGCGCTGCCAATCTTAAGCTTTCTAATGATATTGCTTCGGTCAAGCCACCTACTTCTAATAAGATTCTGCCTGGCTTTACGACTGCTACATAATGACTTACATCACCCTTACCACCTCCACGAGTTACTTCAGAGCTCTTAGCGGTCACCGGTTTCTGTGGGAATAGCTTCAGCCATACGCGACCTTTACGAGCAGTAGTATGCACTACAGCGCGACGAGCGGCCTCAATTTGCTTAGCTGTCACCCAACCGCGATCCAAAGCCTGCAAGCCGTAATCACCATACGTCAACTCACTGCCTCTTAAGGCGATACCGCGCATCTTACCTCTAAATTCCTTTGCGTGTTTGCGTTTCTTCGGTTGCATTATTAGTTAGTGTCAATGTCATAATCTAGTTTCTCGCCTTTGTTAATCCATACCTTGATACCGTGTTTACCGGCACCTGGCACTTGAGCCTCCACAAAAGCGTAGTCAATGTTCGATCTCAATGTATGCTTCGGAACTGTACCTTTGTTATCAACTACCGTGCGTGCGATTTCAGCGCCACGAATTCTACCAGAAATCTGTACAGTTATTCCTTTAATTGCGCCACTATCCCAAGCCGACTCAATTGCGCGACGGGCAGCTGCCTTTGGAGCAATACGGCGTTCGCACTGAGAGGCAATATTCTCGGCTACCAATTTAGCTTCAATCTCTGGACGCTTCACTTCAAATACCTTAACTTCTACCACTACACCTACTAAGTCTTTTAATTCTTTTTGCAATAATTCAATACCACCACCACCTTTACCAATCACCACACCAGGACGAGCTACTCTCACTTCGACGACAATTTTATTCATAGAGCGCTTGATCGTCTGTGAGGCGACTGCAGCATTCTTCAATTTGTCTTCAATTAGCTTACGAATCTTGATGTCCTGCAAAAGCGTATCCGCATACTGGTTCTTTGGTGTATACCAGATGTTCTTCCAGTTTTTGTTGACACCGATTCTTAGGCCGGTTGAGTTAGTCTTATTTCCCATTTATTTAGTTTCTTTCTTAGATTTGGTTGTTTTAGCTTTGGCTGCCGCAGGCTTCTTGACTGCCTTTGGCTTGCTCTGTGTTTTTGATTCTTCAGCAACTACAGCTTCGGCCTTAGCAACAGCTTTTGTAGCTACTGGCTTTTCAGCCTTAGCCGACTTAGCTTCGTCGCTTACAGTCACGATCACGTGGTTGTTGCGCTTTAGGATCACGCGGGCACGACCTTTAGACTCAGCATGAAAACGCTTGATCACTGGAGCATCATTGACACGAATGTCCGTAATTATCAATTTCTGAGGATCCATATTCTCATTATGAATGGCATTGGCTACCGCGCTATTAATCACCTTGTACACACTGGTAGCGGCACGCTGATTCATATACTTTAAGGTATTCAAAGCCTGCAATGCTGGCATGCCTTTGAATGTATAGGCTACCATACGAGTCTTGCGAGCGGAACCTCTGATATATTTTGCTGTTGCTGTTACTTGTTTTGACATTGTTTTTGTTATTTGTAATTTGGTACTTATGATTTACCTGCTTAGCCTTCTGCGCGTCCAGCTGAACCAGTAGCCTTGGCAATCTTGCCCTTCTTGCTGTGTCCATTGAATTTGCGAGTTGGAGAAAATTCTCCCAGCTTATGACCAACCATTGATTCAGTTACGAATACTGGTAGGAACCAGCGTCCGTTGTGAACTTCAAAATTCATGCCGACCATATCAGGTGAAATCGTGCTACCGCGGGCCCAAGTCTTTACAGGCTTGCGATTACCTTCCGCCTTTGATTTCATTACTTTTTCCATCAATCGAGGATCGACGAATGGTCCTTTTTTACTAGATCTGCTCATGCTTCTATATTAATGTCTTATACTTCTTAAACTTATGCTTGCTTGGTCTACGCTTGATGATGAACTTGCTGGTGACCTTGCGGTGTTTGCGGGTACGAGTACCAACTTTATTACCCCAAGGATCCTTAGCTGGTCCACCTGTACCGTGTCTACCGCTTTTACCCTGTCCAGCCCCGTGAGGATGCTTGTAGGACATGGCTACACCACGCACTGTCGGCTTTACGCCTAAGTGGCGCTTTCTGCCGGCCTTACCAAGCTTTACATTCTTATGATCAGGGTTGGAAACGTTGCCAATGGTAGCATAACATTCTTCCTTGACCAAACGCATTTCTCCGCTTGGTAAACGCAGCTGTACATAGCCTTTGTCTCCACCCATCACTTGAATGCTGGTACCAGCACTACGACCCAACAATGCACCTTTACCCGGCCACATCTCTACGGCGTGGACAAAGGTTCCTTGTGGGATCTTTTTCAATGGCAATGAATTGCCTGGCAAAATCGGAGCTTCCTCACCACTTTGCACTTTGGTGCCTACTGTCAGCTGATCAGGAGACAGAATGTATCTGCGCTCGCCGTCGGCATATTTCAATAAAGCAATAAATGCGCTGCGATTTGGATCATATTCAATAGCTTCAACAGTTGCTGGCACATTTAACTTTGCACGCTTGAAATCAATCATGCGGTACATCTTCTTTGCTCCACCACCTTGATGACGTACGGTTAATTTACCAGAATTATTGCGACCACCATTCTTCTTCATCTTGGATACCAAGCGCTTTTCTGGAGCTTTCTTGGTCAATTCACTACGGTCGATTAGGACTGTGTGTCTGCGAGTTGGAGTTGTAGGTTTCAGTTTCTTAATTGCCATTGTTATTGCATGAATATGTCAATCTTATCTCCAGCTTTCAATTTGAACACCATGATCTTGCGATCTGCCTTCTTACCGAAATGTCTGCCATCGCGGCCTACGCGGTAAGACTGACCCAAGCGGTTGCTGACGCGGACGGTTTCTACAGTCACGCCAAACTGCTTGCTCAAATCTTTAGCTGCTTCTGTCTTGTTTGCCATTGGTGACACTTCAAAAGTGTATTGATTCAGCTTGTCAGCCATCGCTACTGTCTTTTCGGTTATCACTGGTTTGATTATCATGTTATTTGGTCCACTTATCTGTATAAGCTATAGCTGCTTCCAACATCAACACATTACCGCCAGTTAGCAAGTCATAGGCATTTAACTCACCTACTTGTACTACGCGTACGTTCGGAATATTGCGGAATGCTTTCATAATCGATTCATTCTTAGCCTCAGTAACCACAATTGATTTGCCGGTAACTTTGAAATCACCCAACATCTTCACAGCTTGCTGAGCTAACTTTTCAGATGCTAAGTCTACCTTATCAACTATTTGCAATTTCTTAGTAGCTACCACTTTGCTTAAAGCGCTACGCATAGCGGCTACACGCATCTTCTTATTTAAATCACGCTTCCAGTTGCGTTCAGAGCTAGGACCGAAGGTAATTCCTCCATGAACCCAGATAGGTGAACGATTGGAACCGGCACGAGCATTACCTGTGCCTTTTTGTCTCCATGGCTTTCTACCACCACCACTCACTTCACTACGGTCTTTGGTATGAGCTACAGAAGCACGCTGATTAGAGAGGTAAATGTAAACATACTGTGCCAGCAACTTATCATTGATAGGTGCTGCGAATACACTGTCATTTAACTCTGCTTTGCGCTCAGCCTTTGTGCCTTTTTGGGTGTAGATATCGAATTTCATAGTTATTTAGTCTTCGCCTTAACTGATGGAGTAACCACTACGAGTGTGCCTTTGTTTCCTGGAATTGAACCGGCTACAGCAATCAAACCTTCTTCGGCCATCACTTGTACAATTTTCAAATTCTGAATTGTGCGACTCACATTTCCCATATGTCCACCCATGTGTGTACCCTTAAGCACACGACCTAAAGTAGTACCTGAAGAAATTGAACCTGGGCTACGGTGTTTGTCTGATTGACCATGAGTAGCTGGGCCACCATGGAAGTGCCAACGCTTGACTACGCCCTGGAAACCTTTACCCTTAGTGGTAGAACGTACGTCTACTTTGTCACCTACGGCAAAAATAGTGGCACTTAATTCTGTGCCAACTTCCATTGCTTCATCTTCGTTCTCTAGTTTGAATGTTTGCTTGTACATAGGTACTGCGCCCAACTGCTTGTAGTTACCCATGTCTGGTTTATTGCCATGTTTGCGTTGACCTTTGCCAACTTCAATGTGGGAAATCTTGCCATCGATAGACAATTGTTTCGATACTTTGACATCAGAAACGTCCAACACAGTAACAGGATATTTTGTCCCATCTTCTGCAAAGACTTGTGTCATTCCAACTTTTCTACCGATTAATGCTTTCATTTATATTTCTTAAGCGAATACAACGACAGGCAAATGCCAGTCAAAATTAATTTCATTAAAAAAGAGGCAAATTGTTGCCCCTTCGCGATGGAAGTCCGGCAACTTACCCTACTTCGCGAAAGTGCTGGTAGTGCAGTATTGACCTTTATTTAATTTCAATTCCTACTCCCGCTGGTAATTGTAAATGTGTTAAATCTTCAATAGTCTTAGGATTCGGCTCTAGGATATCTATCAAACGAATATGTGTAGTCAATGCAAAGTGCTCTTTTGATTTGGCATCAATATGAGGACCACGATGTACAGCCATTTTCCAATTGCGGTTAGGCAACGGTACTGGACCAACAGAGCTGGCGCCAGAATTCTGGACTGTCGTAATGATCATGGCTGCTGCCTTATCTACTACCTTGTGATCGTAACCTTTTAGTTTAACTCGTATTCTTTGCATATTACGCGATCGTGTGAAAGAGCCGATCAAGCAGAGTGATTATACTAACAAAACATAAACGGAGCAAGAGTAAAAGCCTGTATTCTCATGTGGACACAATTCGAGTACTAATGTAGTCGGTCTATATAAAATGAACTGGCGCCCTATTTCGTAGGGCGCCTTCGATCAAGCACGCAGCGAGACATTAAGCCCAAGCTCAGCCACAGCATCACTTGCATCACAAACGACAGATGGCGCGTCACCTAGCAGTACTGTTATTTGTGCTAGGTAATAATTACGCTGTCTGCTCATCTTGGATGCGAACAAGTGCTTCCCCTCAAGGTTTGCTGTAGCTGACAATTCTCGACAGTAGTTAGCCACCATACGCAGCGTTGATATACGTATCAACATTAGCAACTGGGTCCCGGTCAACTCGTACGTCTTCGCATCCAGTTCTACGATGGGCGCATTTAACATTAGTCCCTCCGCTGATTGATTTGCGCGATTATACCGGGGAGATACAAAAATGCAAAGTGGCCACCAATTATTAGTGACCACTGAGGGGAGTTAGGTTTCTCGGACTTCCACGAGTTCAATGATATCCTGCGTCTCATACCAGTGCTTCCACGCTTCAAACTTCTCGCGCAGTGAGATGGAGGCGGTAGCTAGTTGCTGGCTGTTTGCCTGCTCTAGCTTTCGGCGTTTCTCCACTCCCAACGGCAAGTCGTTAATTACCAGCTGGCGCGCTACGAGTTGAGCCAGTGGCTCAAACTCACTTAGCATCACGATATGAGCAGAATCATCAGTTATCTGAGCTCCGGTGGCCATAATGACCTCCTAACTTTTTTCCGATGGGTGATTATAACAGTGAATATGTGTATTCCTCTAGTTAAAGGCCGCTAGGCCTATATCAGTAAATATGTCGAAGTCACCTAGATAAAGGCCATCGGCCTATAGCAAAGAGAATAAGAAGGGGGGGGCGCTGGGGGCCCCCCCGATTCGATGAGGGCAATTAAGATGCAGGCAACACAA
>CAYXSB010000001.1:4700-28190 GCA_964466865.1 uncultured Candidatus Saccharibacteria bacterium | reverse complement strand
TCTCATGACCACAAGTTTGGGACCGGAATACCCTATAAATTCTTTTAAAAGCATTTAAATACATCTTTAGTTGTTGATGAGTAAGCGGTTTCATAGCTGCGCCCTGACGCTTATCAACACCATTTCCATTTTTGGGAATGCGCACTTAAAGTAAACTCTGAGTAGGACAGCAAACTACTTGGTTTAGACCCTAAAAGTGCTACAAAAGTCAGCCAACCAAGAGCATTGCTCTTGTAAATCTGAGCTACCGTAGTCATCGTCTGCTACGGAGCTGTCAAAATCAAGGAAGACGTACCGCGTAGGGGGCAGCCAATTAACGAGCTGCCCCTTTTCACGTCTGATCTTAAAACTATTCCTAACTCTACAATCTGTGATAGGATAAATCAATGACCAAGCAAGAACGCGCGCTCAAAATCTTGGAGTTATTGAAGAAAGAATTCCCCAACACTGATGCGCCTTTGCATCACAAGAATGCTCATGAACTGCTATTTGCAGTGATTTTGTCGGCGCAATCTACCGATGTCGGTGTGAACAAAGCCACTCCCGCTCTATTTGCCAAATTCCCCACGATTAAATCCATGTCTGAAGCTGATGTCGCGGAAGTAAGTGAGATGATTCACTCGGTAAATTTTCACAATAACAAAGCTAAAAGCCTAGTGGCAGCTGCCAAGATGATAATGTCAGACTTTGGCGGTGCAATTCCCGATAACATGACAGATTTGATTAAACTTCCCGGCGTGGCTCGCAAAACTGCCAATGTGGTCCTATTCCATTGGTTTCATAAGAATGAGGGTGTAGTTGTAGATACACATGTGAAGCGCGTGGCTTTCCGCTTAGGACTGACTGAAGAAACTGATCCGGTAAAAGTAGAGCAAGATTTGATGAAGCTGTATCCGCAAGATCAGTGGGGAGAAATCGCTATTCGCTTGATTTTTCACGGTCGCAAGACGTGTAATGCCAAGCGCCCTTTGTGCGAAACTTGCGTACTGAAAGATATTTGTCCAAAAGTAGGAGTTGATCCGAAGATTATTGCTGCCGCTAAATAAATTACGGGATGCTAGGCGCATCCCGTTCACCGCTACTGACCCTTCAAGTACTGAATCTGGCAACCGACTATTACCGCAAAGCTATCTTGCGCAAACAGCAATTGGCAGGGAGTATTTCTCCCGTATGAGATGCCTTTTACGTTGCTAAAGCCATTCTCAGTAATATAAATCACATCGTAGCTGTAAGATTGCACTTCATTGTCCGAGATTATCTTTGCTCCCAGAAGATAAAGTGATCCTACTAGCAGTATCAGCACAGTAATCAATTGCACCTGCAGGGTAGACGATTGGAGCGAACCGGAACGCAGCTTTGCTTGTTCCATCGGATATCTCCTTATTTCAGCGATAGTGGATTGTAGCAAATGTATAAGGACCCCGCTGACGGAGTCCTTAATTTGTTTCGCCTGGTAGTTAGCTGGCGAGGTTGATGATCACGATCAGCAGAATAATTACGCACAGGATAATCGCGCCACCTTGCATAATCTGGCTGTGCAGCTTCTCTACCTTTCGTCGTGATCGTTTGCTACCACGTCGTTTCCCAGGGGCCTGACGGTTAAGTACTGTCTTCATGACACCCTCCATCTATACGATGCGCGAGTATAGCATCGCTTGTATTTGCCGCAAACAGGTATAGAATAGGCTGATTAATTACTACCAATGGAATTCCTGTACGTTCATATTCTCAAACCATTCCTATTCAAACTAGATCCGGAACACGTACACAACCGCTTCGTAGCTGTGGGAGAGTTTCTGGGCTCGTTCGGGTTAGGTCGCGCATTATTGAATTTAATGTACGGTTACCACGGTCCAGACATTTCCAAGACTGTGGACGGCATTACTTACAAAACTCCGGTGCTGCTATCTGCAGGTTTTGACTACAACGGCAGACTATCACAAGCGTTACCAAGCATTGGATTTGGCGGCGAAGAAATTGGATCCGTAACTGCCCGAGAATGTGAGGGGAATGCCAAGCCACGATTAACACGGTTACCAAAGTCTCAGAGTCTGATTGTGTTCAAAGGCCTGCGTAATGAAGGTGTTGGCAGGATTATCCGCCGCTTACAAAGCCGGCAACATCTATTCGTGACAGGTGTAAGCATCGCCCGAACTAACGATGAGGAAGCTGCTGATACAGAATCCGGGATCACGGACTACTTCACAACATTATCAAAGTTGGTAACGGCTAACGTCGGTGATTACTACACTATCAATATATCCTGTCCCAACGCGTTTGGAGGCGAGAATTTCGCCGAACCCCAAAGATTACGCGAGCTGTTAACAAAGCTGAAGTTGATTCATACGCATAAGCCGGTCTACGTAAAGATGCCGATCAACCTTGCGTGGCCACTGTTTGATGCGTTGTTGAAAGTGATCGTAGAATTTGGCCTGCAGGGCGTAATTATCGGTAACCTAAATAAGAACTACGATTATCTGGACTTTCGTGATGAAGCTCCTGCTGAATACCGTGGTGGCTTGAGTGGCAAACCGTGCTTTGAGTTATCGAATGAGTTAATTCGTCACACGCGACAAGCTTACGGAAACAAGTTTACGATTATTGGTTGCGGGGGAATTATGTCAGCTGAGGATGCCATGGACAAGTTTAACGCTGGAGCAGATTTGGTGCAGTTGATTACGGGCATGATCTTTCACGGTCCGCAGCTGATAAGTCAGATTGATTCAGCGTACGCAAGATTAAATTCCAATTCACAAACGTGACAAACAAATAACAAGCTACAAGCAGAAACCTGTTTTGGTATTTGTGGCTTGTTTGTGCAGTTTGTAATTTGTGATTTAGCTTCTGAGGTGTGCCTTTGTTATAATCGTAGACATGGCTAACCAATTTGAACTCCACAGTAAATACCAACCGGCAGGCGATCAGCCTGACGCCATCGACAAGCTCACCAAAGGTGTGAACGCTAAAATCCCACATCAAACGATGCTGGGAGCTACTGGTACGGGTAAAACTTTCACCATGGCCAATATTGTGGCCAACACTCAGAAGCCAACGTTAGTCTTAGCGCATAACAAAACCCTAGCGGCGCAATTGTTCACCGAGTTTAAGGAGTTCTTCCCGGATAACGCCGTGGAGTACTTTGTGTCTTACTACGACTATTACCAACCGGAAGCCTACGTGCCTAGACGCGATCTCTACATCGAGAAAGATTCCGATATCAATGAAACAATCGAGCGTTACCGCAGCGCGGCCACTCAAGCGCTATTAACGCGTAAAGACGTACTGATTGTAGCTTCGGTGTCGTGTATTTATGGCTTGGGCAACCCAGAAGACTATTTGTCATTATCGAGAATCTTAAAAGTTGGTGATAAATACGAACGCAACAAGTTCCTACGGCATTTGACCGATATGCAGTATGAGCGCAATGATCATGATTTCTTCACTGGTATGTTCCGAGTACGCGGAGATACGGTGGATGTGAACATTGCCGCTGACGAACGCGCTGTGCGCATTGAATACTTTGGTGATGAAATCGAGAAAATCACGATTATTAATCCTATTAGTGGCGAGATCGTGGATTCTCCAGATGAAGTAAAGATTTTCCCGGCGAAACAGTTTGTGACACCATTTGAGAAATTAAAGATCGCCATTCCCCGCATTCGCGAAGATATGGAAAAAGAAGTTAAGCGTTTCCAAACTTCTGGCAAAGAAATTGAAGCCCTGCGGTTGCGCCAACGAGTGAATTACGACTTGGAAATGCTGGAGGAAACTGGCTATACCAAAGGAATTGAGAATTATTCTCGGTATATTGAAGGTCGGGCTCCCGGCACCGCGCCATCTACTCTGCTCGATTATTTCCCGGATGATTGGTTGTTGTTTGTCGACGAATCACATATTTCCATTCCGCAAGTGCGCGGCATGTACAACGGTGACCAAGCGCGCAAACAGACTTTGGTTGATTACGGATTCCGGTTAAACGCGGCTATGGATAACAGACCATTGAAGTTTGAAGAGTTTAATCAGCGGGTAAATCAGATTGTGTACGTGAGCGCCACGCCGAGCGAATACGAACTAAACATTAGTCGGCAGTCCGCCAGCAAGACCGAAACTAAGACTGAGTCTGGCTTAGCGGCTGATTATCCCGGGATTGTGGAGCAAATTATTCGTCCTACCGGTTTGCTAGATCCAATCGTGGAAATTCGTCCAGCATTTGCTGACGGGTTTGAACCACTGAAGCAGGATTTGGAGCGCTTAGGCTACACCGATATGCCAGTGTTCAGCGCCAAGGAATGGTCAGACCCGCAGATTCCAGATTTGATGAAGGAGATTGCATTGACCGTGAAAAAAGGCCAGCGGGTTTTGGTTACAACCTTAACTAAGAGAATGTCAGAAGAGCTAACAACATTCCTGGTAGAAAAAGATATTAAGACACAGTATTTGCATTCAGACATCGACGCCATCAAACGTGTAGAAATTCTCCGGGAATTACGCCTAGGACTTTACGATGTGCTGGTAGGTATCAATTTGCTACGTGAGGGTTTGGATTTGCCTGAAGTGTCTCTGGTGGCGATTTTAGATGCTGATAAAGAAGGCTTCCTGCGTTCAGATGTGAGCATGATTCAGACTTCTGGTCGTGCGGCCCGTCATGAAGAAGGTCGGGTGATTATGTATGCCAATAAAGTCACCGGTTCAATGCAGCGAGCAATTGACGAGACTCGCCGTCGGCGTGCGGTTCAAGACAAGTACAACCAAGATCACGGGATTACCCCGCAATCAATTCAGAAAGCTATAAGCGAAGAATTCCACATGGAAGAGGATCAGATTCAGGATGAGCAGAATGAAAAGCGCCATGAGATCATGAAGCGTGCAGAATCATTCAAAGCGATGTCCAAGACTGAACAGCGCGGCTTCATCAAAGAAATGAAACTACAGATGGAAGTGTATGCGGATTTGACTGAGTATGAGAAGGCCGCGGAATTGAGAGATTTGATTACAGAATTAGGAGAGTAATATTACGATTCGATAAACTCAAGCGTGTTAGCTATCTGCTGATCGCCAAATTCACCATTTATCAGCATACTAATAAGTTTCTGCTTAATATCCTCAACGGCACATAGAAGTGAATCGGCCTTAACGATAATTACGTCGTCGTCAATTGTGAACGGCTTATCCTTGAAACGCTCAGCGTGCCTAAGTAGATCGGATATACTTTCAAAGTTTTTTGGGTTAGGCACTGCAATCACTGCTTTAGGGTAAGACTTGTGGACAAGCTTATGTCTTACCCTACGCCAGAATTCCAAAATCTCTTCTTCGGAATAACCCCAATTACCTACCAAATTGCGCATTAGCTTTTTAAATGCGTCAGTTTGCTGAATTTCTTTTCGCGAGTTGGTGATGGCCGTGTTGCTCAAAGTAACATAGCATTGACCTAACAGATCAATCTGGGTAACAGCGATCAGAGCTAATGTTAAGTTCCCACCTCCGAGTCCCTCAGATTCTAGATACCCACGTCCTTCAGTTCGAAGCCATTGGAAAGATCTGACATCACCGCCAAAGATATTAAACTCATCCCCGGTTTGGAGCATGTCTGTCAATCTGTCGCGATCCGACATTATTTGGTAGTTCCGATATTCCCTAGCAGTCCGCTCAAATCAATCACATCACTGCCAGTTGGAGCAGCAATCGATACATTTTCTCCGAAGCTAAGTAACGTGAAGCCAATGGTGATGGTTTGACTATCCTTATTCTCAATGATGCCAATATACACCGGCGCATTTCCACTGGCAGTGCAGATTTCTACTGGTGGGTAGTCAGCTGCGGCCGTGGTATCTTTGAACGCATTCGGATTGGTGTCGGCCAGCATACACTGCATCGTAGTGCCGTTAATCGTGCGGTCATCAGTGTGGCGCGGATTGATGAGTGGTGGATTATTCGTCCAGGACTGGATTAAATCCTGACGCTTTGTCGGGTCCAATACATCTCCAGCAGTGCCAGTAGCAGTTACTCCCGGCAACGATGTGTAATCTTGCAAATTCACTTTGATATATTTACCTTCAAGCAATCCTAAGTATGCGAATTCTGTCGGCAAGTTGGACCCAGTAGGCGTACTAATCTTCAAATACAACACCTGATTTGTCAGAATTACATCTACAGGTACGGTGACATCTGGAGTTTGGGTAGTCTGAGCGTGAATGGTACCGGAGCCTTGAATCTCAGATTGTCCTGCGGAATTTTGCTGGACATCGCCTTGGAACTCTACGTCAATTTTGCCGTCGCTCTTTTGCAATGAGTACGAAATTGCTAGCTTGGTATGTGTAGAATTTGCGGTGTCGCCAACTAGCGCTGTAGTAATTGCTTTCAGTGCCGCGTTGGGATCGTTACCTTGGATGTTGGAGAATGCCTGAGTCAACTGAGTGTTGATCTTCGAGACTGCAGTATCAGGGTTTGTGGTGTCTACAGCCGCGATGCTGGTTTGAGGAATATTACTCTGAGCTCCATTGGAGTTAGCGGAGTTGGAACGTAGCATCGTGACCACGAACAATATAATTCCCAGGATCACTACTACAGCTAGGCCGATTCCGGCCACGATAAACCAAGAGCGGTAATCCTTCTTATTGTTTATGGTTGTTTCCGATACCGGCATTTATTTCGCAAAGTGACCAATAATTCCATCTGTAGTTTCCAGCAAATCCTTGCTTGGCATGATTATCGTCTCGGTACGTAAACCGCAGTTAAACGCGATATCTGCTTGCTCGAGGATGTGTTCATCGAAGTATACATCAAGTCCTAGCAAATTACCGAACGGCGACACGCCGCCAACTTCGATCCCGTACTTGTTTTTAATTTCCGCAGGAGTTTCCATTTCTAACTTCTCTCCGACTTTATCCTCTACCGCTTTGATATCACATTTCATATGACCAGGTACCGCCACCATTACATTCTTGCCGGAGACTTTGCCCTTGAGAATTAAAGCTTTTACCGCTTGCTCAGGCTTAGTACCACCGATCTTTAACGAGTCTTCGACAGTGATCATGGGCTCATGAGTTTCGTGCTTATATTTCACAGCTCGGGAGCTTAGCAGTGCCACAATCGCATCTCGCACTTTCTCGCCGCCGAGAATTCTCTCCCGCTGAATCTTGGCTCCTCCGATGCGCTTCAAATCAGATGGGAATAAGGTGGCTTCACGAATATTCTCTAATTCCAGAATCTGTTTAGTCATACGTTCTAAACCAAAGGAGAATCCAGCTTCTGCGGGCATGCCGTATTGGAAGGCTTGCAAATAGTGCTCGTAATTCTCTTCTTTCAAGCCCTGCTGACGCATGCGCTCTTGCAGCAATTTGTAGTCATTGATTCTGTGAGTGCCGGACAGCCATTCTAAACCGCGGCATACTAAGTCATAGCTGAGTGATTCAGATTCATCTTCTGGGTTATTCCAGGTATAGAAATTCTTATTTTTCTTGAAGTTCAATAGCCATACAAAGTCAGACTTATGTTCTTCTAAAGCCCACTTGGCAATCTCGCGCTCATCCTCAGGGTCCACGTCCAATTCATCACGTTTGGCGGACTTGCCGAGACGTTTCTCGATAATTTCCAAAGCTTCGCGAACCTTTACCTGCGGAATCTTACCTTCCGGCAATTGTGGCAAAGCCACATTCCACATTTTCAATTCGGTGACACAATTTGTGGTTAGGTACTGGAGAATATCGCGAACAGTGATTTCCACAACTTCCAGTACGTCTTGGTAAGACTCGATAAACGCCATTTCTCCATCCATTTGGGTGACTTCCATCAAGTGACGGGAAGTATTGTGTTTCTCAGCTCGGAAGATAGTGGCGACAGTAAATACTCGTTCAAATACACCCAGCATGATTTGTTTATAAATTTGCGGGCTTTGAGCCAAGTAAGCTTTGGTGTCGAAATATTTCACTTCAAATACGTCAGCTCCGCTCTCGGATGCTGCGGCCATTAGTAGTGGTGTGCGGAATTCGGTAAATCCCTGACGACGCATCGATTCAGTAAAGGCTTGCATGATTCCAGCTTGGATCTTGAAGATGGCTGCCTGCTTCGGATGACGTAGCACTACGCCGCGATAATCTAGGGCTGTGTCGAGGTCGACGTTCATATCACTCTTGGTGATGTCTACAGGTGCGACTTCGGTAATCGGAACCAAGATTGTAATTTCCGGATCTACGAGCTCTACTCCCAGGTCCGTATTTTCGGTGCGGCTAACTTCCGCGACAATGCTCAACACAGTGCCAGTCTTCAATCCGGCTAACTTATCCAACTGCGATTTCTCCTGAACTACGACTTGAAATAGGCCGCCACGGTCACGCACAATTAGAAAGTTTACTTTTCCTAACTCACGGAAATTATGTAACCAGCCTTTAACTAATACTTTTTGTCCGGCGAACTCCGGCAATTGATTTGAAATGATTCGTGTGTCCATAGTTATGATAATAATATAAATCTAATGTGATTACCAAGCTGCTAAGTTTATGCAAATTGCTGGTATAAGCTGTCCGAGGTTGTAGTGCGCATTCCCGTTGGACCTACTGGACCACAGGGAATAGCACGCAACCCGGCAGCTTAGCTCTTCCTTTGCATGAACTTACAGCAAACAAAAAACACCCTGCTGTTCCCAATACTTTGGGAACATGAGGGTGCTTTCTGCTCAACTTGTGTTGAGTCTGTCGAAACACGGTACCACCTTGTTTATAAATTCCAAATCACAAGCATCAAATAACAAACTTAAGGAATTTATCTCTTTGTCTTTAGTATTTAATTGTGGTCACTTTTGCCAAATCCACTTTTTGGTATTTGTGGTTTGTAATTTTCTCTTCCGGCCTTTCAGCTGTGCTGGATTGCTTTTCTGGAGTATATATCATAGTTAAAGTATTTACAATGTTTCTACTCACGAACTATACTTAACTACTATCTAATTCTAAGTCTAAGCTGTTTTCTGGTCACCACGGTTCATCCGCCTTTGGCGGGTCCAAGCCGAAGGCGCCACGTCAGCTTGGATCACAAAACTGGGTAACGCTGAAAGCAGTTATAAGACTGAAGGAAAAGCTAGTCTTATTTCTTACTGCTTATATCATGCAGTTACTATTTAATTCCACAACGCTTACACAGCCTACGGCTGAAACCTTGCGGGAGTATGGGACTAGAAAGTTCGAAAAACTGAAAAAGTACCTACCTAAGTGGAATAAAGAGTTCGCGGTTCGGATTACTGTGCATAAAGAACGCTACATGTTCGTAGTGTCAGTGGAGCTAACACTGCCGAAACATATGGTGATCAAAACTCGTCATGAAGATTTGCGAGCAGCAATTGATGCTGCTTACGAAACTTTGCGAAATAATATACTGCGGCAAAAAGATAAGCTGGCTTATCACTAGCGTCAGTAATTGAATATCAAAGCCCTGTCGCACATCGCGACGGGGCTTTTTTGTTGTCGACTCAAATGGTATAGTCCAAGCACCCGAAGAAGGCACGGAGGGTATTGGTATGAGCCCAAATGATTGGTTCACTGCAGAAGTTGGCGTGTATGCTCTCTACTACAACGTCTGCGAAGTCGTTGATATCGCAGGCGGAGATAGTGTACAAGGATTAAACTTGTACAGGTGGGAAGTTTGTCACGGTGATGAGCATCATGCACCAGCTCCACGCATAATAAGCTCCGGATTCGCTGAGATTGCATTGCGGCGTCCAGAGTTTCAAATGCTGGTGGTCAATGATCAGCCGCAGGACGGCCCATTTTGGGGCATAGAGGTCCCGTACTTAGGTGAGTCAGTGTACAACGTAGAGCTAAAGCCTTGCTTGCTAACGTTTAGCCGTCGCAAGCACTGCTTAGCCGTTACTCACAAGAACACACGCTTAAAGTACGGACGGTTTATTTGGGATCCCGGCAAGCCGCCGCCACCGGATTTGGTGATGCTGGCAGCACAAGGAATGCAGGAAATCCTCAAACCTCACGTCACAAAGGTTGTCTTCTTTCACTAATCTTAGGCGGCGCTAACCGCGCCGCCTAAAGTAAATGCCAGTCTCCTCATATATATTCTCACGATATTTCTAATCTCCTGCTAAAATCCATTGTTCAACCGATCATTGAGAAAAATAAGGAGAATGCAATGGCTACATACCAGGGTAGGTCGTTTCCGAATGTACCGTTACTTCAGCTCGTAAATCATATCCGACGAAATAACCAAGACGTAATGGGTACGATGCTAGCTTTTGCTGACGAGTATCGTCACGGTTTTCGCATCGGAGGACAGTTCCACTTTGTCTCCGAACCAGTAGCGGTGCAGGCTATGCTGTACAACCCACAATTTACGCGCAACCTGAGTATCGTCCAGAACGTGGGCAAGTACTTCTTAGGAGATACTATGCTCATGATGTCGCTAGGGCCGAAGTGGGGCAAGCGGAGGCAAATGGTCAGAAAACCCTTCTCGCATCGCGAAGCACTTGATAGTTACGTCGGCATAATGTGGCCTGAAGCAGAGCTACTGACCCATAACTTGCTAGATCAGTCTAGCGATGAGGGTACGGTAAACGTTAACCAGCCACTAAGCGACTTAACTGTACGCATTATCTTGCAGATACTTGCTGGCTACGAGCCGTGGCAGGTAAAGCGCGAGCTAATGAACACCATTACCGAACTAATCGGTGTAGGCCAGTACTACGCATTAGTGCGCGGTTTGGCTGGTGTTATCCCTGCCGAGGTATTGATTAGCCGAGGGAGGTTACCGCGCATGAAACGGAAAGCCGAAGCAGCAATGCAGAACATGCTCGACAACTCCGCTGACACTGACAAGCCGACATTCATCAGATTATTGCTGGAGCGTGTCGACTTCGAGCATCCAGAGGACGCAGTTGATGATGCCCATCTGTCGATTGCAGCAGCTAGAGCAGAATTACTAACAGCTCTGGCTGCAGGAAATGAAACAACAGCTCAGCTGTTGAAATTCTCCGTCCTGATGCTTGCAAACAATCCAGAACTGCAGGAGAAGTTGGCGCAAGCTGTGAGTAAAGCGTCACCGGGCGAAATACCCGCTGAGGTAGACCACTTCTTGTCAGAAATGCTACGGTTTTATAACCCGGCAGCGTTTGCGTTTAGGATGTGTGAAGAAGACTACACGGACGGCGACTACAGCTTCGCTGCTGGCGACACTGTGATAATGAGCAGTTTCGTTACGCCAAGGCTATGGATGGATCATGGCATGGTTTTTGATGCAGAGCGGTTTGCTGACGAAGATGCAGTGAAGATGTGGCCGACAGGCCTGTATGTGCCGTTTGGTGGCAAAATCCGCTGCGCCGGTGATCTAATCGCTCGCATGGAAGCGGCAATTGCGCTCGTAACCATGCTCCGTCGCGTGAGGTTCTCTGCGGTCGCCCCTATGCCGGTTCCGCAGGCTGGTCTCAGTCTACAAGTTCGCGATAAGGATTGCGTAGTAGGTATCGAAGCTCGCTAATAAACATCGGTTGAACTGCAGCCCGCCAAATGGCGGGCTGTTTCTTGCAAATTTATTCTCATATATCCTTATGCTATAATCCCTATAGGACACTATAGTCCAGGAGGTTTGAAAAATGGCTGGAAGTCTTACATACGAAAGGCCACGGAGAATCAACAGTGTTAGGCTAATAGTTGAGGCAGAAGCGTACACCGGCAAAAATGGCGGAATGTCATTTAGCCTTGTGGCTTCGCTCACCAACCTACTCAGCTTGCACAGCGTTGAGCTGCCGTTGGCGCTGGACATCATTGTCCGCAAGATTGCTGAGCGTTTGGACTTTGACAGCGGCGTTAAGGTCGGCCTGGTCAACTTACGTTCTGAGATTCGTTCTCAGCTACGGAGACAAACCAGCGACGAAGACCCGCAATCCTCACTGAAAAGCCTCAAGATCTTAGTTGAGGTCTCAGGCATATCTTTTGCTGCCAGTGAGTTCTTAGCGAGATTACCGCTAACGATGGTCAAGGCAGTTCAGGTGGGAACTCCACTACAAATTGCTCTGGATGCCAGTAAGGTCGAATGGGGCCGGGGCAGCGCAGTAACCGACATGGGAACTCTAGCCGGAGCGGCAGAGGCCGGTGTTGAATACCTGCAAGGTCTACTCGGCGTAGAAGTAATCGGGGCTGTCATCAAGGTGACAGCTTAGCCGCCAAACCTCAGTGGCCGGTGTGCATTCGTACACCGGCCTTATCATTTAGTATAATTCGCGATGCAAGATCCGCAAGTTAACGAAAAAGTATTTGTCGCCATGTCCGGCGGCGTTGATAGCTCTGTAAGTGCAGCTTTGCTGCAACAGCAAGGCTTTGATGTCACGGGTGTGTACATGAAGAATTGGTCGGGTGATGACTATGGCATTCAAGCCGAGTGTCCGTGGGAGCAAGATCAAGCTGATGCCAAATCAGTCTGTGAGAAACTCGGAATTCCTTTCCGCAGTTTTAACTTCGAAAAAGAATATCGGGCCAAAGTCGTAGAATATTTCTTCAGTGAATACGAGCGCGGACGCACTCCCAACCCGGACGTGATGTGCAACAAAGCGATCAAGTTTGATCTATTTCTCAATAAAGCTTTAGAGGAAGGCGCAGATTTAATCGCCACTGGTCATTACGCGCAAGTGCGCAAGACGGAAACTGGTTATCAATTGCTCCGCGGAATCGATCCTAATAAAGACCAGACTTATTTTCTATATAACCTTACCCAAGAGCAACTCAGCAAAGTACTCTTCCCTATTGGGCATTTGCCAAAACCGGAAGTGCGAAAGCTAGCCGAGCAATTTGGTCTGCCAACTGCTGAAAAACCCGACAGTCAGGGTATTTGCTTCATTGGAGAAATCGATGTCTACAAGTATTTACGTTCTCGTTTACCAATTAAGCCAGGGCAGATAATCGATATCGACACCGACAAAATTGTGGGTGAGCACGACGGTGTGGCTTTCTACACCATCGGGCAGCGTGAAGGTTTGAAAATTGGCGGGCAAGAAACTCCATACTTTGCTGTCAGCAAGGACCTTGAGCACAATATTCTGTACGTCGGCCATGGTCATGATCACTCTGCACTACTCAAACGCACGGTTAAGCTGGAGAACTTGCATGTGATAAATCCAAACTATGTAATTCCGGAGAATCTCACTGCTGCGGTTAGATACCGACAAGTGGCGCAGCCAGGGACACTAGATCAAGCCGAATTAACCTTCAGATTTACGCAGCCTCAGAGAGCTGTGACTTCAGGACAAAGTCTCGTGATTTACGATAATGATGTGTGTCTAGGTGGTGGTGTGATTGGAGACTAAAAAGAGGCCAGCATATAGCTGACCTCAGTGATCGTTCGTCTACTTCCTACATAGCCAGAACTTGTACTTTCAGGCCAGGCCCCGATGGGGTAAGGATCCCCGGTTCCATGTGTACCGTCAGTTTGCCAAGTGGCATGAACATGACACGGTGCTTTGCCAACGCCTTCAGCAACTGAAACAAGACTTCCTCGGCATAGGGCCAACCAATGCAACGGTGGACTCCACCTCCGAACTGGTCGAACTTGCCGGCTCCACTACGTTCAGCCACCTCATTGTGGTGTGTAGCGTAGTACGCACTGGCGTTGTCCATTATGCCCTTTGGTAGCAGCAGGATGTCGCTTTTAGCCGGAATTGTGTATTCAGCACTAGCGAAGTCACCTGCCACAAACCGTGGCAGCATTTGCGGCGGAGCTTTCTCCGCCATAACCATATTTACAAAGCTCCACGCCTCTGTGTGCTTGAAGTCACGCAGACTTTGGCTGATGCTTACTTGCTCGAAGAACCGTTTTTGATGGTACGTAGTCTGCTGCGACAGCGAGTTCAACACGAATACCCCAGTATTGCTGATGGTGTCGTTGCCAGCAAAGATTAATTGTTTGGCGTTGACCGCGATGTCATGCGGCGACAAGCCGCTATCAACCATCGCCCGCAACACAGAGTTTGCAGGGGCTTGTCGGCGCTTGTCCACTATTGGCTGCACAAATGCGTCAATGATGGCCTCGTTTTTGGGCATACTGTTGAGCAACCGACGCTTCTTGGCATTGAACAGTGCTTGAATGCGGAATGCTGGTTCAAATACCAAACTGCGGCTAGCGGCTACCATTTCCTCGAACACGCCCGGCAGCTCCGACAGCTGATTTGGGTCAATTTGATTCATCCCAAATGCTGTGCGCAGTAGTACTTCTAAATTCACTTGCGTCAGGTCGTGACGGATATCGATGCTGTTGCCTAATGTAAGGCTACTTAGCCAGCGATCAAGCACATACGCCATTTGCGGCGCGTACCCAGTGGCTGTAGCGGAGTTAAACAGCTTACGCAGACCTGCAGACTGACGCCTGTACTCCGAGCCATGCTCTCCCACTACGCCTTTGCCACCACTGAACAGGAACATTACCTCCGCAGATCGGCCTTTGCCCACCTCTTCGTTAAGCAAGAGATCGTGAGCCACCTCGTAGTTCGTGACTAATATCAGTGGCTTCACAAACGCGCCTACTCCTGGGATCATCACCGGCAAGGCGACGATTCCATCGTGAGCTTGGCAAACGTTGACTGCATCCGGAATGAACAGGTGTGGAGTTTTTTGCAGCAAATCGAACAGACGTTGTGCTTCCGAGCCTTTGAGCGTGTATATTGACTTTGGTTCCAACGTATTTCTCCTTCAATGAACTGATCGAACGATCGGTGGATTATATCATCGAGATAGTCGTTGGCAGAATTTAAATTAGTGCCTATAATCAACCTGACTGAGTACCAGCCTTCGGGGCATCCTGGGAAAGGCCATTCACTTACGTCTGTGTTTGCCGCCGCTGCCCTTAGAGGTGCGGAAGGCCCAGACACGAAAGCCGGGGTCGCGGATTAGGAAATGGTCCGCCGCCTTGTACATACCTCCGGCAAGCATTTCTCCCCATGAATAAGGGCCTCGCGCAGAGGCCCTTAATTTTTTGGATTGCGTAGACTACGCTACTGCTATAATCACTCATCGCTAATCGGCGATGGGTATCGGGACGCAATTGCCCAGGAATTTCCGGGATATAAGCCAGGGAGAGCTTATTGTCATAAATACCGGACCATCTCACCATTAATACAAATAGGACCTTCGTAGCGATCACGAAAGTCCTATTTTCTTTTGCAGTTTGATTATGCGGCCGCAGCTTTCTCTAGCGGTGGCACCATTTGCTTCTTGCGCGATACTACCCCTGGCAATACCATTAACTCATTCTCAAAAGTCTTGCCAAAAGCTTTTTCTGCTAGTGGCTTGCACGCGTTATCACTAGCCATTAAGGTGGCTTCAGACTTAAGAATATCCACCACGAAGAAGAATATGCCAGCGAGATTCTCGTCAGTTTTAATTTTTTGCATTTCATTCAACAGCTCTTCCTTACGATTTAAGGCCTGCTGAGGGTCAGTAGTCTCTAGGACTGCGACCTTGTAGGTCTGAGCGCCGAACTTGAAGTTCTTATGGTCAGAAGTTAGGATGTCGGCTGGCGTCATGCCTTCCAAGTTGGATTTAGCCGTAAACATTTGCATAGCTAACTCTGTCATATCCACACCTACATGTTCAGACAACACTTTGGCAGCCTCGCGGTCACGATCTGTAGTAGTAGGGCTGGTGAAGTTCAAAGTATCCGACAAAATTGCTGCCAGCATTAATCCCGCGATTTCCTTCGGCATATTTTTCGCAATTTCTTCATCAAGCAAGTCATACAAAACTGTAGCCACGCATGCGTAAGTACGAATCGTCACTTTGGTAGGTGCTGGCGTGGTTAATCCTGCCAACTTGTGATGGTCGATGATTTCCACGATCGTGGCTTTGTCGTATCCACTGATTAATTCTTCAGGGTTATTAGTGTCGACGATTATCAGTTGGTCACCTTCGCCTACAGATTCGATAGATTCGGGAGCAGGCACGTTGAAATGTTGCAGGAGAAATTGTGTTTCTTTATTTAACTTTCCGCTGGTCACTGCCTTTGCCGTCACACCGGTTTGATTAAGATACCATGCGTACACAATTGGGGAACAAACGGAGTCCGTATCTGGAGGAACGTGTCCCATGACTTTGATCTCTGCCATAAAATCACTATAATGATAAATAATATAGAAGTGTTCGGAATTATATCAATTTTATGTCTAGCTCGCTGCCCAAGCTAAAATCCTTCACCAATAGTATTCGCACCGGTTGGGTACGCATGACCAAAGGTGCTCCTGACCGTAAGTTAAAGCTGATTGCTATTTCCGGCACGCGCGGTAAAACTACTGTCGCTCAACTCATGTTCACGATTTTGCGCCGAGCTAAATACAGCGTGGGACTTATTTCCACAGACGGGACCTGGGCCAACGACGAAGAACTGAACTTCGACTTCAACGCCAATACCCTTACTGCAGAGAACTTTCATCGTGCACTCAAGACTATGTTGTCGTTGGGAGTCACGATAGTAGTCGTGGAGACCCATTCTCAAGCTATCACCCAAGGTGTGTTTGACGGTGTGGTATTTGATTCTGGAGCCCTGACAAATATTGGCGGTGGAGAATTTGCGGAAGGATTTAAAGATCAAATTCAATACGCCGAAACTCTATTCGAGCCAATCACTCAGATCGCTAACGAAGGACTAGCGGTGATTAATGCTGACGACGACTCTGCGCAGTGGGTAAATCATCGCTCGCAGTATATTGAGCAAAATATCTACGCTGCATGGTGCAGCAAATCGCAAGCCGAAGAACTGAACTACAGTTTTAGAGGTATAACTTTCCGCTACGAAGGTGGATTCTTTCAGACAACCCTTATCGGCTCACTAAACCTAGAGAATTTATTACTAGCGATCAAGCTTGCCAACAAATATACCGGTGTCGATCAGATTGACCGCGCGATCACAGAGTTTGCAGGCGTATCAGGACATTTGGAGGCCGTGCAGCTAGAACCATTCACAGTGATCATCGACTCGGCGAGCGAGCCTGTGATAGTGGAGAAAATCATTACTGATCTAAATCAGATTCGCAACCCGGAAGCGAGATTAATCTGCGTGATAGGAGCACCAGGCAGACGCCAGCCTTCAGCTAAGCTAATAGCGCAAACCGTCGCTAAGTACGCCAAGACCATCATTATCACTCCTTTGGATCCTGGAGACATTGATGTGGCGAAGATTAATACGGAAATATTTCAGAATGCCGAGAAGCAAAATACGGTGCTGGTAGAGCGCATTGGCGATCACGATGAATTCAAAGCTACGGACAAAGTTAATTTGCGCAGCAAAGTTGAGCGCGTTATTCGCAATAGCGACGTCCCCATCGTGGCATTTGACGACAATACACCTGTGGGTAGAGCTGACGGCATTGCTTTTGCGATTCAGATCGCTGGCCCAGACGATGTGGTGATCTTATTTGGCAAAGGTAATCACGACACCATGGACTTTGGTAAGGCCATCTACGAATGGAGCGATCATAAACTGGTGGAGAAACTATTGGAGAAATCCCACCGCGGATATTAATGTGAGAATCCGGACAAACTGCTTAGTTGGTGATCAGCGGTAGCTTTCAATCTTTCCATTTCCTTCGACAGTAATTGCATATACAGTGCATATCCAATACTAGAAATGTGTCCATGCTGCTGTTCACCCAAGATGTTTCCGGCACCGCGAATCTCCAAGTCACGACTAGCAATTTGGAACCCGGAACCGAGTTCGCTGGCATCTACTAACGCTTGCAGCCGCAGTAAGTACTCACGTTGCGGTTTTACTTCGCCATCGGCTGTATGTAACTGCTTCTCGGGAGTACTATCGTAAACAAGGTAACAGTAAGCCTGTTTGGGGCTGCGGCCGACACGCCCACGCAGCTGGTATAGTTGCGACAATCCGAAGCGTTGAGCTTGATTGATAATTATCGTATTTACGTTCGGCATATCCAGACCATTCTCAATGATCGTCGTACACAGCAACACGTCGAACTTGTGAGCATAGAAATCACTCATGACTTTGTCTAAAGTCGTAGGCAGCATTTGACCATGCCCAATCACAATTCTCACAGCTGGTAACAGCTTTTCTAGTCGGTCCTTGATCGAAGCGATAGTTTCAATTTGATTGTGCAGGAAATATATTTGGCCACCACGAGAGATTTCACTATGGATTGCTTGGGCGATCTTCTGCCAGTCATTCTTCCACAGTTCGGTATGAATTGCCTTACGTCCAGTTGGAGCTGTAGTAATGATAGAAATGTCTTGCACGGTCGACAGTGCCATACTCAACGTACGCGGAATCGGAGTGGCACTAACTGACAAATGATGCACTCCATAATTGAGAGTCTTTATCTTCTCCTTTTGCTTTACGCCAAATCGTTGTTCTTCATCGACAATTAATAACCCCAAGTTCTTGAACCGGATATCGTTGCTCAACAACCGATGGGTGCCGATGGCAATATCTATATTTCCAGAATTAAGCAGGTCGGCTAATTCGCGGTTTTCTTTGCCAGTGTTAAATCTAGATAAGCTAGCAATCTTCACTGGAAAGTTTTTAAACCTTTCAGTAAATACGGCCAAATGCTGCGCCGACAGAATTGTAGTTGGACATAAGATCACGACCTGCATTCCTGCCTCTACCACTTTAAACGCTGCGCGCATCATCACTTCCGTCTTCCCGAAACCCACGTCACCTATCAGCAGGCGGTTCATCGGAATTGGCTTCTGCAAATCATCAATAATCTCATTAGTGACATGCAGTTGATCGTCCGTTTCCGTATACGCAAATTCATCCACAAATTGTTTAAACTCTTTGCTGTCTTCGGATGCGATAACTTTAGCTTTAGCCACTTCCCGTCTGGCGTAGTGCTCGATCAAATCTTTCGCTAACAAGCTCACAGACTTAGCAATACGCGAACGCATGTGCTGCCAGTCGGCGCGACCTAGACGCGACAATTCCGGCTCCATGCCTTCATTGCCGATATATTTGGTGAGTTTCTCAATCTGAGAAATCGGCACCAACACTTGGTCAGAACCTGCATACTGTAACTGCAAATACTCTTGTAATTGTCCGTCAATTTCTTCCTGAGTCAGACCAGCATAAATCCCAATTCCATGATCCTCATGTACTACATAGTCACCTACCGAGATCTCGCCTTCAAACTGCTTGAGCAAGCGCATAGTCTTGCTGTCGCCAGCTTTACGTTTGCTGAGGAAGATAGTGCCGAAAATTTCACGGTCAGTGAACAGCGCCACTTTCTGCTTCGCGGAAATAAACCCCGCTGGGAGATCAGGCAATTCCTGGGGGAGAATTCCGCCAGATTTGAAATGTACGTGATGATGTAACTCAGCCGGTAAATTCTCCAGATGCTTTGTCTGAATTACCACCTGATAGTTGAGTGATTGTAAGCGCTCAACCTCTTTGGCAAACAAATCTGTGCGGTTCCAAAATAGCTGAGGATAAGTAAAATCGTAATTCTCGGCGCTGACTTGCTGCACAGTTACTTCCGGAATGAAGTTACTGAAAATTACTCTAGGCAGTTTCGTAGTTTGTTCTGCCCAGTTAGTCGAAATATGCACAGTTTCCCAGTCCTGCTTATCCGCCAGCGGTTTGTCACCAATGGCCAGAACTTGAATGTCGTGAAGTTTACGTCCATAAAACTCATCGTAGATGTACATTTTCTCGATATCTTCACCGAAGAACTCCAACCGCACAGGGTGTGGATAGCCTAGAGGCCACAAACTGATCACATCTCCGGCTACAGCCATCTGCAGTGGCGATTCTATCTGCGTGCCTAGTTGAAATCCGAAATCAGTGATCAGGGTTTTCTTCAGTTTTGAGAAATGCAGCTGCTTATTATCTAGTACTTGCAGGGAGGCAAGATACTTTTCAATCTGCGGGGTATAAAACGAGGCGTAAAAACTCTCCCCCAATGTCTGCAGATGCAGGGGGATTAAATGCGGTAACGTTTTGATGATCGCGATATCGCTGATGAACCGATCGACTAAATTAAACTCATTTGTTCAGGGTTGATACGCTTAGGTTTTGGCGGCTGCGGTGACTTACTGGCAGCTGGTTTCTGTTCGCCTTCAAACTTCCCGAGAATTTCATTTGCCCGCGAAACTACTTGCTTCGGCACTCCCGCCATCTCTGCTACATGCACTCCATAACTGCGACTGGTGCTTCCAGGTTTGATCTTGTGCGTGAATAGGATTTTCTCACCTGCTTCGGTCACTTGTACATGATAATTCTTTATTTCCGGGAATTGTTCTGCCAAAGCAATCAATTCGTGATAATGCGTGGCAAATAATGTGCGAGCGTGGATTTGCTGATGCAAGAATTCTACAATTGCCCAAGCAATGGCTACACCATCATAAGTGCTCGTGCCACGTCCCACTTCGTCCAGAATTATCAAACTATCTTTGGTAGCGTTGTTCAGAATATTGGCGGTTTCATTCATTTCCACCATAAACGTCGATTCCCCACGACTAAGATTGTCAGACGCACCCACACGCGTGAATATACGATCTGCCAACGAGAATTTCATACTATCAGCTGGCACAAAACTGCCGACCTGAGCTAGCAATACAATCAAGGCTGTTTGACGAATAAACGTTGACTTGCCGGACATGTTTGGCCCAGTGAGAATTATCATCTCGGTATCATCGTCAAACTCGACATCGTTAGCCGTGAACTTATCTTGCAAACGTTCAATCACAGGATGACGGCCATTAGAAACTAGCAGCTGTGCAGAATCAGTGTCCACTAACTCCGGCAAACAATATTTAAACTGCTTGGCCACATAGGCAAAGTTCGCAAACGTATCCAGCTCCGCGACAATGTCGGCCAAGAATAGCAGTTCAGTCGCATGTTGGGCAATCTGCGAACGAATAGCCACAAATATTTCGTACTCTAGCCGCATCAGCTTGTCTTCAGCGTTAATAATCTTGTCTTCCCATTCCTTCAGCTCCGGCGTGATGTAACGCTCAGCGTTAGTTAAGGTTTGCTTGCGAACATAATCGTCCGGGACTTTGGCAGCATGGGTTTTGGTGATTTCAATGTAATAGCCGAATACTTGGTTGTAGCTCACCTTTAAAGAGCTAATGCCGGTACGGTCAATCTCCCGAGCTTGAATTGCGGCCAGCGTTTCCTTGCCGCCACGACGTAATTGTCGCAATTCATCTACTTCCGGGCTATAGCCCGTGCGGATCAAGCCGCCTTCAGTAATTACTGCTGGTGGCTCGGGCTCAATTGAGTTGGAAATTAGATCAATAATCTCAGCGGTCAGCGGAGAATTACGCAAGCTATTGAGAATGTAACTCAGGCGCTGGCCTAACTGACCTGAATAGCCTTCAAGCGCCGTGGCCAGCGCCTGCATTCTCTCTAGGCTAGTCTGCAAACCAATTACATCGCGCGCATTCGCGCTACCGACGCCAATCTTGCTGACAATTCTTTCCACGTCAGCAATGCCATTGAGCAGGTCACGCAGTTTGGCTGTGAATACCGGATCAGTAAATAGGTCGTTTACTGCCTGCCAGCGCTGCAGCAATGGTTCTGATTTTACATAAGGATGTAGTAACCAATCGCGCAGCTTGCGCCGTCCCATATTTGTCTGGCAATAATTCAGTGACGTATACACAGTTGCCGACACATCAGTGCCGCGCGACGGCCACAATAGCTCTAAGTTTCGAATAGTGGCTTCATCCAAATGCATGTAATCTCCTACGGGGTAGACACTCACTTGTTTCAAATGGTTGAGATCAGTTTTCTGGCAGTCTTGAATATATGAGAATAGACCGCCCAGCGCAGAAATTGCCGCTGGCAAATCTTCGATGCCGTAACCTTTAAGATTCACAGTTCCTAGCTGGGCAACACTGGTTTGGTAAGCGCGGTCAAAGTCAAATTCTGCGGCGGGGCGTGCAGTCGTAATTGTATGAAAGCTGGAAACACTAACTTGGTTTTGCTGATTGTCTGGGATAATTATTTCGGAAGGACTGAGTCGATTGATTTCGCTGGCGACGGCCCTGGCATCATACGTTTCGAACACTTGCAACTTACCAGTAGAAATATCCACGAATGCAATTCCATAAATAGGCTGCTTATCATTGGCGATGTAAATGCTCACCAGATAGTTATTCTGGCTGTCATCCAACATGTTATCTCCGGTAAGGGTGCCGGGTGTATAGATTTTGGAAATGCCGCGCTCGACCAATTCTCCAGGTTTGGGTTCAGTTAGTTGATCGACGATTACTGCTTTGTAGCCAGCTTTGACCAGTCTTGGCAGATAAGTGTCGAGTGCATGATGAGGAATGCCGGCCATGGGCACTCTATTCTCGTTTTTACCCCTACCAGTGAGCGTTAGACCTAAGACTTTTGACGCTGTTTCCGCGTCGGAATTAAACATTTCGTAGAAATCTCCGAGCCGAAACATGACGATCTCATCGGGATGAGATTGCTTGATTTGATTGTATTGCTCCTGCATGGGAGTCATGGACGTAGATTTACCTAGGCCAGATGTTACACCAGTTGGCGGTAATAGCGAAAGTGCGTAAGCACGATAAGGCCGGCACAACATAGTTGGCCGGCCCGGGGTTAAGTCATACGGACAAGATATTTGCCTTTGAAGGTTGGTTCCAGGTCTACATCGACCTGGCTTCCGTCAACAAAGTTGACACTGGCGCTGACTACATTTTCGCGAATACTCACGGCTGTAATCTTGCCGCCCGCTAGTGTCCCGATTCTTTGCAGCTGAAGTGTGACGCCCTCTTGTCCTTTCGCGAGTTGCGAAGGGTTCTTCACTTCCGCTAACAGCATTGCGTTTCCCGTTGTTCCCAGCCATCGGCCTTCCATCGTTATCTCCCTTTTGACTTTCGCTCATTATATCACGAATATTTAGCGCCGCTGATTACAGCGGCGCTTGAAGGTTATTCGGGAATTCCGATAGCTACGATTGTAAGCGTAGAATTTAGTGGATCAAGCCTCATGGTAACTTGTACCGTTTCATCTTTATCCACAGCGTATATGTCCACTTTCGACGAGTGCAGGTATCCCTGAATGCCAGTTACCATGAACCGGATACTGTCATCTTCTCCAAAGCAAACCTCGAAGTAGTATTTGCCTGACACCGGCAGCGAAGTGAAACTATTCCACGCACGTTGTAGCAATAGGTGGCCTTTGCCTTGCTCGTAAGTCACAACTCTTCCTAGCATTGCCCACCTCCTTTCTGGCAGGATTGTAGCATTGCAATGCTGGTTTAGTCCTGTCACTATGTTAAAATAGCCTGTTATGCCGGGGTGGTGCTCAAGTAAGGCCAAGACTTTACAAACGCAAGTGCAGGAAAGTCTTAAGGCCGCACTAGTCCCGATGCAGCTCACCGTCAGGTGAAAGCGTAATCGGGGAATTGCAAAAGAATCCGAACAGAGTAAATTAGCGTTAGTTATATTATGCCGGGGTGGTGGAATTGGTAGACACGCTAGCCTTAGGAGCTAGTACCCGTTAAGGGCGTGGGGGTTCGAGTCCCCCTCCCGGTATATG
>CAYXSB010000001.1:0-4600 GCA_964466865.1 uncultured Candidatus Saccharibacteria bacterium | reverse complement strand
TCCCGGTATATGAATTACAAACTGCCCATGAAAATACTGCAAAACCGCATTATATTGTCCTTGCTTGTTGCTGCTTCTTTCATACCGTATTTCCTGGCTCAATATTTCACTAACAACTTACACTCAACGCAAACTGCCGTTGATCAATTCATTCCGGTAATCCCAGTGTTCGTGGTGCCGTATCTACTATTTCTCCCATTCTTATTGTTGTCTAGTATCTATTTCGTACTCGTTTCCAAGACTTACATGCAGTTCGCAGTATCTATGATCTTGTGCAACTTAATTTCGTTTGTCATTTATATTTCATTTCAAACGATAATTGTGCACCCTGTGTTGCCAGGTAACGATGTATTCTCTAGCTTAATTCGCTGGGTATACGGTGCAGACGCACCTACGCGCACCTTCCCCAGCTCACACACATCAGACTCGCTGGTATTGCTGTTTTACTGGCTAATTACATTGAAAAATAACTGGCTCAAACTGGCGCTGGTCGTGTTCGTAGGCTTAATTCTCGCCTCTACTGTCCTGATCAAACAGCATTACCTGGCAGATGTATTTGGCGGAGCGGCATTGGCGATCTTTTGCTGCTGGGCTGGGATCGGCTTTGTTCACAGAAAATTCAAAAATTATTGATATAATATTAGTGATTACTAAAAAACTATGAATCCTACAGTAACTCCTTTAAACGTGACTTCTAGTGGTGTCCTTACCAGCCTCAGCGGCTTTATGGCCCAAGTATATGGCTGGATGACACTGGGCTTAGCCTTGACTGCCATAACTGCATTTTTCGCTACCTATACTCAGTTCGGAGTGGACTTGGTGACCTCGCCTTTCATTTTCATCTTATTGATCCTGGAGCTCGTAATAGTTATCGGTTTGTCTGCCGCCGCTCAGCGCTTACATCCATTAATTGCTGGTGGATTGTTTATGGCTTACGCAATTATCAATGGACTGTTTTTTGCTGGCATATTGGCGGAGTTCACTTATTCATCAATCTTTGAAGCGTTTGCAGCCACAGCTGGTACATTTGCGATTATGTCTATCTACGGTGCAGTCACCAAGGCCGACCTCACTCGTTGGGGTAATTTGGCTTTCATGGCGTTACTGGGACTGTTATTCGGATTAGTTCTGAATATATTCTTCCAAAGCGATGCGCTCACTTGGCTGTTAACGTTCGTTGGCATCGGTATATTCATTGTGTTAATTGCCGTTGACACCCAGAAGTTAAAGAAGTTTGCCCAACTGGGAGAAGCTAACGGTGCGATGGCCAGTTACGCTATTCGCGGAGCATTAGCTTTGTATTTAGACTTTGTGAACTTGTTTGTGAGATTGATGTATGTGTTCGGCCGCCGCAAATAATTCGAACTAGAAAGAGAAAGTCCCTCGAGTAAGAGGGACTTTTTGTTTAATTCAGGCTGCGCTATCTAGCAGTAGCTTGATAGCATCGGCAGTAACTGCGCGCGAAGCTCCATCTAGCCCTCTTTTGTCCAATACCTCTGGGATGCCAGGCACCTTTGAGAACTGGAGAAAGGTAACTATGGTTTCGTCTTTACTTACAATCACGTTGCACTGCCCGTTCGCTAGCCTTTCCAGCACCAACGTTATCTTGCCATCGCAAGTGGCTACAAAGTGCACAATAGAGCTGCCATGCTGCAGGCAATGTACCTGCGGTAACCACTCGATGACATTCAAACCGGTCAACATACCTAACTCCTATCAATCATAGACTGCTGCGTCTTGTCACTGGATTTTAGTCTGCCTGCACAGTTCCGGCAAGCAACAAAAAACCCGCCCTACTCCGCTAAAGCTTCGTAAGACGGGTGCAAAACACTCAATTACTCTTCGGGCTTGGACTCATCTACCACTTCACCCTCCTCAGCAGCCTCTGGTTTGCTGTCATCAGCTGGCTGGGCAGCGGTCGCATCAGGCTGTGGAGCAGCTTGCTCGTACATCTTGGCGCCAGCATCCTGCAATTTCTTCATTAATTCTGCAGTCGCGGTCTTCACGGCATCTTTGTCAAAATCTTCCTTGGCATAAAGCTCTTGCAACTTAGTGCTATCAGCTTCGAGAGTAGACTTTGTGTCCGCCGGCAACTTCTCGCCATTATCGCGTACTAACTTCTGGATTTGGTACACCAGGGAATCAGCTTCATTGCGGATTTCCGCACGCTCTTGTTTGTCCTTGTCTTCGCCTGCTTTTTCTTCGGCTTCCTTTACTAGCTTTTCGACTTCTTTGTCGTCTAGTTGTGTAGACGCAGTAATGGTAATACTTTGTTCCTTGTTAGTGGCTTTGTCTTTGGCATTCACATTGAGAATTCCATTGGCATCAATCTTGAACGTCACCACAAACTGTGGCACGCCACGTGCTGCTGGTGGGAATCCATCTAACCGGAATGTGCCTAGAACTTTATTGTCAGTAGCCATCGGACGTTCTCCCTGGAGAACTTTGATATCAATAGCATTCTGATTATCTGAAGCTGTGGTGAAATTCTCCTCAGACTTTTCTGCTGGAATCGTAGTGTTGCGTGGGATCATTACGTGCATTTGGCCGTAGTTGACTTCAATTCCGAGAGACAATGGTGTGACATCAAGCAACGTAATGTCGCTGACGTTTTTGTCACCGGCTAGCACCGCGCCTTGAATGGCGGCACCCACAGCTACCACTTCGTCAGGATTTACACCTTGATGCGGGTCTTTACCGAAGAACTCTTTTACGGTCTTTACGACCAATGGCATGCGGGTCATTCCACCAACCATGACTACGTCACCAATATCCGATTTGCTCAGTCCAGCATCCTTCAATGCTTGGTTAATCGGCACGATGGTTTTTTCTACCAAGTCACTGACTATTCTCTCTAGCTCGGCACGAGTCATTACTAGACGTAAGTGCTTTGGGCCTTTAGAGTCGGCTGTAATATATGGCAAATTAATCTCAGTTGATTCCGAAGAGGACAACGTGATCTTGGCTTTCTCTGCGGACTCTTTCAGTCTCTGCAAAGCTGCTGGATCATCACGCAGATCAATTCCTTCTTTATTTTTAAAATCATCAGCGATGAAATCGATAATCTTGCGATCAAAGTCGTCACCTCCTAAGTGCGTGTCGCCATTAGTAGATTTAACTTGGAATACGCCATCTCCGATTTCCAGGATGGAAATGTCAAAAGTACCTCCACCTAAGTCGTAAACTGCAATCGTAGATTCTCCTTTTTTATCCAATCCGTAAGCTAACGCTGCTGCGGTTGGCTCGTTGATGATGCGCAGCACATTTAGGCCGGCAATCTTGCCAGCATTCTTGGTGGCTTGGCGCTGAGCGTCGTTGAAATATGCAGGTACTGTAATTACAGCGTCGGTGACAGTTTCGCCTAAGAAAGCTTCAGCATCGCGCTTCAGCTTGGATAGGACTTTGGCAGAAATTGCTTCTGGCGGTAACCATTCAGTGCCAAATTGAATCTCGACTCCACCTTTGGAGCTCTTGCGACTTTTGAACGGAAATACTTTGATGTCTTTTTGGACTTCTGGAGAATCATACTCCAACCCAATCAAACGCTTGATGGAATAGAAGGTCTGCTCCGGGTTAGTTACCATCTGGTTCTTGGCAGTAATGCCTACCAGTTCGTCTTTGGTGTCTAGCGAAATAGCTACGACAGATGGTGTAGTGCGATAACCTTCTTTATTAGTGATAACTTCTGGCTTGCCACCTGTCATGATGGCGATTGCTGAGTTTGTGGTTCCGAGGTCGATGCCGACAACTTTTCCCATAGTAGTAAATTTTAATATGTATGAATTATTAGATGTTGCTGATTAGCACTCAAAGTATATGACTGCTAACTCACTTTGTCAATTTATACACCACCACCTTTGCGCTCTTGATGATATTGCCATCTTGGCTGAACTTGAAAGGAGAGCTAATCACCTGAGCTACAGTACCGTCTTGCTCTACTGATTCTGCTGGAATCGTGGTTACTGCCTCCATAGTCGCGGGATCGTATTTGTCGCCTGGTTGGAGGTTAACTTTGTCGACACCCACAGAATTCAGGCTAGATACAAGCTTATCCGTAATAATTTGCAGGACTTCCTGAGCCCTTACAGCTTGAAGTTCGCTGTCACCTTTAGCCAGCTGCACATCGTCTACAACATCGAGTAAGTGCGAGATCAACTGCATATTGGCCAAGGCTCCAAATCTAGATTTCTCCGCATCCATACGTTTGCGGAAGTTGTCGAAGTCAGCCATCAGCTGCACTCGCGCGGATTGCTCACTTTGGAGTGATTGTTTTAATTCTTCTAGCTCACTCTCAACTTCAGGCTGAACAGCTGGAGCTACAGAATCTGCTGGTTCACTGGCAGAGTTATCGGATTGTGACTGATCGTCGGACATAATTTGGTAAATAACTGATGTGGATTATAAACGCAGCTACCAGCCTTTGACTACCTCGCTGATGGTTTCACCAACGTATTTCACTGCGGGAATGATATGTGAGTAGTCCATGCGATTGGGTCCAATTACTGCAATGTAGCCAGAAGTGCCTCGATGTAGTCTCAATTCCGAGAATACAATTGCGTACTTGTCGAATGCGTCGATGCCGGTTTCCTCGCCGATCAAA